>JAACEA010000005.1 GCA_009936695.1 Planctomycetia bacterium | reverse complement strand
TCGCCGGCGACTTCTTGGCCGCAGCCTTCTTCACTGGCGCCTTCTTCTTCGCCGGCGTCTTCTTGACCGGGGCCTTCCTGGCCGAAGACTTCTTGACGACTTCCGGCGGGTCCGTGGCGGGTTTCTCGACCTTCGCGGCCGCCGGCTTCTCGGAAGCATCGGTCGGCTTCGCACTACGACGACGACGTGAGAGCTTGGTCATCGTGCCGTCCGACCAGGCCGCGTCCACCGCGGCCTGAAGCGCTTCGATGGCGCTCGGCCCGTCGTCGGCCTTGATGGCGGATGCCAGCCAGCTCGCGAGGATCTCATGCTCCACCACCTCGTCGATCACGCCCAGTTCATGGAAGAGGAGCGACAACTGTTCGTCGGCCGGCATCGCATGCACGTCGAAGGAAAGCCTGAGCAGTCGGCCCGAGACGAACGGATTCATGCCGTCGAGCGATTCGATCTCCGCCTTCGCATCCCGCTTGCCCTTCTCCCGGACGTAGTCGAGGGAGATCTCGTGCCGGCGGAGGTAGATCGCGTGCAGGGATCGCTTCAAACCGCCGAGGCGTTCCTCGAGACGGGGATACCGCTTGCCGATCGCCGGCGCGAGTTCGTGCGGCAGCGAGACCCGGATCTCGTTGACGTCGACCCGCGCCTCCATCAGCTTGGACATCGCGGCGGTGGCGTGCTCGGTGCTCGCCTCCCACAGCATCCACGAGTGGATCAGGACCGAGATCGGATCCTCGGGGGAGACGGCCTCCGGCAACGTCGCCTCCGTCGTGGTGACGCGATGCTTCTTCAGGAGTGCCGAGAGTTTGGTCGGCTTGGCCCATTTGGTCTTCACGAACGCACCTCGTGATCAGTGGTCGGGCGAGAATTCGCCGTCCCGATCGGGGTTCGACGCATCGGTGTCGAGGGGACCATCCCGTCGACCCGGATCCAATGGATCCGTCTCCTCCGCGTCATCTGGCTTCACGGAATCCATCCCGTCGCGAATCGCCGCGTCGAGCGCGGCCTCTTCCTTCATCGAAGAATCAAGCTTGAAGATGAGACGCGGCACGCGGCGGAGCGACGTCTCCTCACGAATCAGTTTGCGGAACAGGCCGTCTGCGCTCCGAAGGCCCGAAAGCACACGGGTCTCGTACTTGTCGGGAAGCACCGAGATCCCGATCCAGGCGGTCAGGAGATCGGCGGAGAGCTCGACCTTGGTCACCGACACGAGACCCCGGATCCGGGGATCCGCGAAGCCACGGATGATCCGCTCCTGGATCACGCGCGACAGCACGGAGCTGACCTGTTTCGGTCGGATCCGTTCCGTCTGCTGGGTCTCCTGGAAACGACGACGCGCCATGGGATTCCCTCAAAGACTCCGTGCCACGGCGATCGTCTTGTAGCACTCGAGCACGTCGCCTTCCTTGATGTCGTCGTACCCATCGATCTTCATGCCGCATTCCATGCCGCTCTTGACTTCCTTGGCGTCGTCCTTGAATCGCTTGAGCTGGTCGAGCCGACGGTCCTTCTCGACGACGATGCCGTCGCGGGTGACACGGATCTGGGCGTTGCGTTCCACCACGCCGTCGGTGACGTAGCAACCCGCGATCGCCCCGACCTTGGAGACCTTGAAGACCTCCTTGACCTCGGCATGGCCGAGCACCTCGAGCTTGAGCTCCGGATCGAGCAGGCCGGATGCGGCCTTCTCGACGTCGTCGGTGATGTCGTAGATGACGTCGTAGAGCCGGATGTCGACACCCTTGCTCTCGGCGAGCTGCCTCGCCTTCGAGGTGGTGGTGACGTTGAATCCGATCACGATCGATCCCGTCGCTTCCGCGAGCGTCACGTCGCTCTCGTTAATTCCACCCACCGCGGAATGCTTGACCGAGACCTTCACCTCGTCGGAGCCGATCTTCCCGAGGACGGCGCGAAGCGTCTCGACCGAGCCCTGCACGTCGCCCTTGACCACGAGCGGCAGGTCCTTCTTCTTGCCCTCTTCGAGGTGGTCGAAGATGTTGTCGAGCGTGATCTTCGGTGCCGCGAGCTCCCGCTCGCGTTCGAGTCGACGACGCTCCTCGGCGGCGGCCTCCGCCTCCTTCAGCGAATCGACGACGAAGAACCGGTCCCCGGCGTCCGGGAGCTGGTCGATGCCGCTGATCGCCACCGGAGTCGAGGGACCCGCGGAGGCGATGCGATCGCCGTGATCGTCGACGATGTCGCGGACCCGGCCGTAACCCCGGCCGGTCACGATGAAGTCGCCCTTGTTGAGCATGCCTTCCTGGACGAGCATCCGGGCCACCGGCCCACGCCCCTCCTCGACCTGGGCCTCGAGGACGGTGCCTTCGGCGTTGCCGTCGAAGTCGCCCTTGAGTTCGAGCAGATCCGCCTGGTAGTCGAGGATGTCGAGCAGGTCCTGGATGCCGGTGCCGTCGATCGCGCTGGTGCGGATCACCTCGGTGCCTCCACCCCACTCGGTCGGATTCAGCTCGTGTTCGGCGAGCTGCCCGAGAATCCGCTGGATGTTCGCGTCGGTGGCCTCCGCCTTGTCGATCTTGTTCAACGCCACGACCAACGGCACGCCCGCCGCCTTCGCGTGACTGATCGACTCCGCGGTCTGGGGCATGATGCCGTCGTCCGCCGCGACCACCAGCACGACCACGTCGGTGACCTTCGCACCGCGGGCCCGCATGGCGGTGAACGCCTCGTGACCCGGAGTGTCGATGAAGGTGACGACCCGCTCCTGCTCGCCGGCCTTCACCGGAACCTGGAACGCACTCGTCGCCTGCGTGATGCCGCCGGCCTCGCCGTCGGCGACGTTCGTCTGACGGATCCGGTCCAGCAGCGACGTCTTGCCGTGGTCGACGTGACCGAGAATGGTGACGATCGGACTTCGTCCCCGTTCGTCGCCACGTTCACGAGCCATGAATCGCTCTTCGATCACCTCGGCCGCGGTCTTCGCTTCCACGACCTGCAGCTCGATCTCGTACTCCATCATGATCTCGATGGCGCGCTCGGTGTCGATCGCGGAGTTGATCGTCGCGGGGATGCCCTCGAGGAACAGCTTCTTCACGATCTCGGCACCCTTCACGCCACTCGCGGCGGAAAGATCCTTGATCGTGATCGGTTCCGAGATCTTGACGGGTCCCGTGGGCTTGACCGGCGCGGCGGGCCCTCGTCGACCGCCACCACGACCGCGCGAACGATCCTGACGATGCTGCCTGAAGAATCCCTGGGAGTGCTTCAAGGCCTGATCACGCTCGGCGAGATCCTGCGCACGCCAGGGCTTGAACTTGTTGTCGCCGGTCCCACCGGCTCGGCCGGTGCGCCCGTCGCCGCTCTGCCGTCTCGGACTGCGGCCCTTGCCGGCGGCGCCACCACCACCACCGCCACCTCGTCGTCCCTGGTCCATCTCGCCGGCACCGCCACCGCGGCGGGGACCACCGGTGGTCATCATGCCGTCGTTCGGCTGGTGTCGCGCCCGCGGGGGCGGAAGCTTGTCGGGTTCCTCCACCCGGATCACCTTCGGTCCGCTGAGCGCGACCTTGGTCGGTTGTTCGAGCTTGGGACCCACGGGCGTCACGGAGTCGGGCCGGTTGGGCACGTTCATCACCGGCTTGAACTGGGTCTCCGCGTCCGGACTCTCCGGCGCATCCGCAACCGGACTCGTTGCCGCGACTTCCGGCCGGTCGACCGGATCGACCACCGGATCCTCACCCGCATCCGGTGCATCCGGCACCTCGGCCGGCGCTGCTTCGGCCGCGGCCGCGGCAGCCGCCGCCGCGGCCGCGGCGGCGGCGGCGGCGACTTCGGCGATCGGGGGCATGCTCGGATCTTCGGGCGTCTCCACCTTCTTGACGGGGGCCGCGGTCTCGACCTCCGGCTCCTCCGTCGGAGCGGTCTTCTTGGTGGCCTTCTTGGTGGCCTTCTTCACCTTGGCCCGCGCCTTCGCGACGTCGACCTTGGCCGCGGTCTCCACCGCGGTCGTCGACGCCTCCGCCGCGACACTGAACCACTCCCGCACCGTGTGCGACAGCCCGACCGAGACCGCCGACATGTGATTGGTGATGTCGGGGATGTCTTCGGCCACGCACTTGGCGATGATGTCCTTGCTGGACACGCCGAGTTCCTTGGCGAGCGTGTGCACTCTGAGAGTGGTCGTCTTCTTCTTCTTCGTGGCCACGTGGTTCTCCTGCGAATGTGGACTTCCGCACTCGCGGACCGTCGATCAGTTCATCGTTCCTGCCGATTCAGAATCCTCGCGAGACGGTCGATCCATCGACCGCCACGCCGCACATCGATCACGCCTCGCCGCCCTCGGGCTGCGGGGTCTTCTCCGCCGCGTCGTCGCCACCACCGAGCAGGGCGTCGGCCGAGGCTTCCGCCGCGGCGTCCGTCTCCGCCGCTTCCGGCGTCTCCGCCGCTTCCGGCTCCGGTGCGGGCCCGCCGCCGAGAATCGAAGCCGCGGAGGACTCCGCATCGGCATCCGTGGCGGACATGATGGCATCCGCCGACTGCTCTTCGGCGGCCTTGGCTTCCGCTTCGGCCTTCGCCTTCTCCTGCTCCTCCGTGATCTCGTGGGCCCGCGTCGCGGCCCGCTCGACGATCGTCGCCGCCAGATCCTCGGGAAGCTCCAGATCGTCGACCAGGACGCCCTCGCCAACCTCCTCGATGTCGAAGACGCTGATCATGCCGAGCGCCCCCATCCGGTCGAGCATCTCCTCCGTGACCCCCTCCACGCCGCGAACCGTGCTCTCGAGATTCTCGAGCCCCTTCGCGAATTCGTCGGGCGTCAGGATGTCGATATCCCAACCGGTGAGTCGGGCGGCGAGTCGCACGTTCTGGCCTCGACGGCCGATCGCCAGCGACAGCTGGTCCTCGCGAACGATGATCGTGGCCCGGCCGAGTTCGAAACAGAGGCTGACCTCCTCGACCTCCGCGGGCTTCAACGCATTGGCGATGAGGACCTGACTGGATTCGTTCCATCGGACGATGTCGATCTTCTCGCCGTTCAACTCGTCGACGATGTTCCGAATGCGGCTGCCACGAACACCGACGCACGCGCCGACCGCGTCGACCTTGGAGTCGACCGAGCTGACCGCGAGCTTGGTTCGGAAGCCGGCCTCGCGGGCCATCGCCTTGATCTCGATCACGCGCTCGCTGACCTCGGGGACCTCCTGCTCGAAGAGACGCTGGATGAAGTCCGGATGCGAGCGACTGAGGACGATCTTCACCTGGTTCCCGGCATCACGGACGTCCAGAATGAGGCAGCGCACCCGGTCGCCCGGGTGGAACTGCTCGCCCGGAATCTGCTCGCTTCGCGGCATGAACCCCTCGGCCCGGTCGATCTGCACGACCAGGGCCCCGCCTTCGTACCGCTGCGCAGCCCCGGTCACGACCTCGCCCTGACGCTTCGCGAACTCCTCGAGGAGACTGTTCCGCTCGTCCTCTCGGAACCGCTGGATCATCACCTGCTTCGCGGTCTGGGCGGGAATCCGGCCCATCGCCGCGAGCGGGATCTCCTCGATGCCTTCACCTTCGACGTTCCGCCAGAGACGGATCGCGCCGCTGAGCCGGTCCATCTGACATCCGAACTCCTCGGTGTCGAGGGAGTTGAAGTGCTTTCGCGCGGCGCTGACCATCGCCTGCTCGAGGTCCTCGATGAGGAGCTCCCGATCGATGTTCCGGTCACGTGCGATGGAGTCGAGGATTCGAAGGGTTTCTGGATTCATGTCGTCTGCTGCTTCGGACGGGTGGTCGCCCGCCGCTCCTTGAGATGTCGAGCCGAAGGCTCAGATCGGGTTGTCGCCGGCCCCCGTCGGCCGGCCGTGTCGTCTCCCCCGCACCCCCGACGTCGCGATGCCGCCACACGAAGCGAGCCACGCATCCCGGCAAGGGAGCGTGGCCCGTCGAGCCGACCGCGATGCGGTCGGAGTCGTCCTGTGGAGATGCGTCACCTCATGGGGACGAGCTCCACGCGAGCAAGGGATGATTCACGTCCGGACCGAACCGTCGTGACGGGTCGGTCCGCAACTTCCACGACGTACCGGGAAGGCCGGTTCGATCGTGCACCGTCGCGGGTGATCGTGCAATCAGGATGGCCGTGGAAGTGGCTCAACCTGAAAACCCGAACCCTTGTCGGTCCGATGCGCTGTTGTCAAAAGCGTTCATCTGCATCGGCGAATCATCCTTTCCCGGCGTCGGACGACGGACGGGACCACGACCTCGATGACGCGAGGCCGATCCGGGAGGATACCCGGACCTCGCCAAAGGTGACTGAGGTTTCGATGA
>JAACEA010000468.1 GCA_009936695.1 Planctomycetia bacterium | reverse complement strand
TGAAGTTGCCGCCCGCCGAGGTCCGGTGCATGCGCAGGGCGCGGCCTCGGACCCGCCCACGGATCCGGCGTCCGGTCGGTGCGTCGAAGTCCTCCGGCACCAGGAGCGCGATGCGGTAGTCGGTGCCCGGGACCGCGAAGGTCCCGACGCCCGCGTCGAGGTGCAGGAGCTTGAATTCGGCGGTTTCGGGGAAGGTCTGGCTGGTCACGTGATTCGATTCCTTGGCGGGCTCTTGCGGATGGAGGTCGGCTCCGCGGCCGCGGTGGCGAATGATACCGCCCGGAGCGTGGTCGGTCGCAGGCCCGCGGGCCCGCTCACTCGCCTCCGGACTGTCGTTGATCGACCTGGTCGCTCGTCTCGCCGTCCGCGGCCTCCGCTTCGCTTTCCGCCCGGGCCGCGTCCTTGGCGGAGTTGAGCGATGCGAGTCGGTCTTCGGCTTTCGCGGCCTTGTCGTCGTCCATCGCGTCGAGGCGCGCGGTGTCGTTCGCGGAGAGGAACGTGTACGGCGGCGGCATCGTCGACTTCCAATCGTCGCCGTCGGTGACTTCGCGGACCGCGGTCCGGCCCGTGCGCATCGCGATCCGGGGATCCGCCGCGTCGAGGCCCGGGTCCTTCGGTTCGTTGGGCGGTTCGGCTCGTCGGATCTCCAGCGTCCGGGTGGGAAACGCGAAGTCGATCCCCAGCTCGCCGGCGATTCGGATCATGTCCAGCATCAGTCGATGCCGCTCGCGCAGTTCGGTCTGCCAGTCCGGCGCCTCCCAGAACACGTAGACGAGGATCTCGAGCGAACTCGCGCCGAAGCCGTTCAGCCAGACCTGGTAGTAGTCCTTGCGGGTGTAGGGATGCTCCCGGACGAGTTCCCGGATCGCCTCGCAGAACGCGTCGACGCGGGCGGGTGGGGTTCCGTAGAGGATTCCGACCTTCGTCGACCAGCGTCGATATCGACGCGCGCCGTAGTTGTCGACCTTGTCGGTGATCAGGTTCGCGTTGGGGATCGTGACCAGCGAGTTGTAGAAGGTCCGTACCCGGGTGGAGCGGAGACCGACGGTCTCGACGTTCCCTTCGACGCCGTCGATCACGACCCAGTCGCCGACGTGGAAGGGTCGATCGAGAATGACCGTGACGCTTCCGAAGAGGTTCTCGAGCGAGTTCTTGAATGCGAACGCGAAGCCGAACGATCCGATTCCGACCGCGGCGAGCAGCGGGCCGAGATTGAGGCCCAGAATCGGCGCCACGTTCAGCAGGCCGAAGATCACCAGCAGGACCTTCGCGGTCTTCCGGACCATGGGCACGAGGATGTCGTCGAGTTTGTTCTCGCTGAGGGCGACCTTCGCGCTGATGAGCTCGGCCAGCAGGTCGATGCCGCGCCATCCGGCCCATAGGAGGGCGAGTACGAAGGCGAACTGGGCGGCCGGCTGGAGGATGGAGAGCCCGGCGATCGGCAGTTCGAGGATGTTGATGAGGAGAAGCCAGACCAGCGTCGCCGCCACGACGCCGATGCTCCGGCTCGCACGCCTGATCGACTCGTCGTCCGGCCCGGATTCGAGCCGGCGGTTCAGGGAACGAAGAACGCGTCGCGCGAAGAACCGGATCAGCGTGTCGACGACGATGCCGATCAGGATGACCAGGCCGAGTCCGATCCACTGCCAGACCGCGAGAAACACGAATCGTTCGAGCATCCAGTCGGCGCCATTGAGGTTCACCCACTCCGCGATGCTCTCCGTCGCGGGCGTCTCCTCCTCCGCGGTCCCCGCCCGCTCGCGTCGGTACGCGGTGATGGCTTCGGTCACCGCGTCGAGTTCCGAGGCCTGGACCGCTTCCTTGGCGATCCGATAGGCGCCATCCTCGCCACGGACGATCTCCACCCGCCACTTGCCGCCGGTTCGCTTTTCGAGGGCGGTGCCGCGTTCCCGCATCGCGGGCGGCATGGATTCGCCGGCGGGGAACACCACGGTCCGGATCTTCGCGTCTTCCGCCGTCGGAAGCGACGCGATGGTCTCGTCGTTCCAGCCGAGCCAGGCCAGCGCGTTCCGGAGGTCGCGAACGATCCGGTCTCGGACCGCCGCGGTGGGTGGAAGCGCGTCCTGCGTGAAGCAACCGGCGACGGCCGCCGCACCCACCGAGGAATCAGCGCCCATCAGGAATTCGAGCACCGCCCGCGGTGATGCCTGTGCATCGGGAATCGGCGGCGGCGTGACCGGCTCCGTGTCGGCGGGAGGCGTCTGCATCGGTGGCGTGGCCGCCACCGTCGACGTCACGACCGCCATCAGGCAGAGCATCAGGGCGATCATCGGGATCGTTCGGGCGAACGGCGTGGTCGTCAGTCCGGTCAGTCGAATCCGGGGCGTCTTCATCGATGTGGTTCCTCGAGGCGTTGGGTGTCCGATCGGCCGAGTCGTCCTCCGAGTGTTCATGGCGCCGACACCTTCCGCTTGCGGGTTCCTGGTGCGTCGTAGACTTCGATCTCGCCCTCGCCACGATCGTTCACCCCGACGCGAACCACCTGGGTGTTCTTCTCGTTCCGCACCGCGACCACGCCGCCCGGACCGTCTTCCGCGGCGCCCGCGGCGACCGCGACGTTTCCGGCGAGATCGAGCAGATTCAGAAGTCCGCCATTCGCCGTCGCGGCGATGGCCACGGCGCGGCCGCTCGGTCCGTAGATGGACAGGATCGCCGGACCGTCGTCGCGGGTCTCGAGTGAGGCGCCGATCGACTTGGATTCGATGCCGACGGCGACACGTCCGCCTTCGCCGAGTCCCTCCATCGTGGCGACCACCTGTTGCCGCCGGTCGTAGACCCGGACGAGCCCGCCTTCGACGTCGCCTCCGAGCTCGACATGGGGTCGCCCCTCCTCGTCGGACAGGGCGAGACTCCCGCCGGTGCCGGTCACGATCAGCGAGCCGCAGCGATCGCCGTCCTCGTCGGAGATCTCGACGGCGCCCTTGCCTTCGGCGTCCACACCGATCGCCGCGACGGTGACCGCGTCACCGTTTCGGATCCTGATGCCGCTGCCGCCCGTGCCGGATCCCATGGCGATGACCGGCACGTCGTTTCGGTCGTGGGCCTGCAGGAGGCCACCGCTCGCGGCGGCGTCCGCGGTGAGGCGGGCCTTTCCGTCCACCGTCGACAGGCGGAGCCCGCCTCCGTTCGACGTCGCGAGCATGGAGACCTGGGTCTGTCGACCGCGGATCAGATCGAGGCGTCCCGTGCCGAGCATCCGCGTCGACACCCGGCCTTCGCCATCCTGAAGGATCACCCGTCCGCCGTCACGTCGGGCGGAGAGCACGCCTGCGTCCCGGCCATCGATGAGCGCGACGAATTCTCCACCTTCCGGCCCGCAGCGGATCTCGCCCACCGTCTCTGCGTTGCCGTCCGCGACCGTGATGGTGCCACCTCGGGCGTCGGAGGAGATCGAGACGCCCATTCCGCCGCCCCGGCCATTCACTTCGAGTCGGCCGGCCGGGCCGTCGGCGTAGGCGGCCATCACCTGCCTGCCGTCGCGGTTCCAGAGCGCGAGATCGCCACCGGTTCCGTTTCCACCGAGGCGGGCGGCGTTGATGCCCGCGTCGTCCCAGAGGTCGATCCGGCCCCCGTGCTTGGCTGCGGAGGCGAGCATCACGATCCGGTTCGAATCGTCCACGATCTCGAGTCGGTGGGTTCGGACGACGTCCGCCACCGGTCGGAACGCGGTGGCCGCGATGCCGCCGGCGCCCAGCACGAAGAGGCAGGCGATCGCGGTGAGGCGCTCGAGTCGGCTGCGGCGTCGACGTTCGAGATCGAGATCCCGGCGGAGTTGGTCGATCCGCCGGGCGAGGGTCTCGGGATCGGTGCCGTGGTCGGGGAGCGGGTGGGTCATGTGATGGTCCTTGGATCGCGGTTCGCCGTGGTGCGGGCGCGTGGGGATTAGGATACTCGGACCATCGAACCCATCGGATTTCCAGGAGGAACGACGAAATGCCCAGTCGCAAGAAGAGCAGCAGGACCACTCGGCGTCGGACGCCGAAGATCGATCGAAGTGATCTTCGCGTGGGCCTCGTGGGAACCGGCTTCATGGGAAGGGCGCACGCCAACGCGTGGCGTTCGGCAGGCACGTTCTTCGATCTGCCTCGACCCCTCGTGATGCAGATGGATTTTGATTCTTTCGATGGTCACGCGTTTGTGGAGGCTGAGGGTGCGGCGGTGCTCCGGAAGACTCTGGGGGTGACTTCCGTGCCGTTTTATTTGGTGGCTCGCAAGGGCGGGCGTATTGAGCACGCGTCGAGTACGCTGGACCACGCTCTCATCTCCACCCTCCTGGCCCCGCTCAGCGCTGCCAGCGGCGAGCCTTCGATACGCGAGCGCTGGGAGAGAT
>JAACEA010000056.1 GCA_009936695.1 Planctomycetia bacterium | reverse complement strand
CGGGCGGCCCGCGGTTCCTCATCGACGGCATGGACGGCCCGACCGCGCTGGCGACGCTGTGGCCCGAGCTGGAGGCGCCCCGCATGCCGCGAATCCCGCCCCATCTCGTGCTTCATCCGAAATGATCCACGTCCGACGGGTGTTCAGCCCGCCGGTTCGAGCGCCCTTTCGACGGCGGCGACCACGCTCGCCGGGGGAGGGCGTCGGTCCGACCGGACCCAGACCCGACCGGGCGTCGGCTCGAACGGGTGCCAGGCGACGATTCTCGATCGCTCGTAGTGACGACCCGTCCAGATGCCCCGGTCGTCGCGACCGTGGGCGATTCGCTGGCCGATGTTGGGAAAGCGGTCCCAGCGTTCGACGAATCCGCCGAGCACGGCCCGTTCCACGAGCTCGCCCGCGGCCGAACCGCCGCCGATCAGGACGATGACGTTCTCCCGCCCCGGCGCGAACTGGCGGTAGGCGCGGCGGAGAAGGCGTTCGGTTCGAGCGACCATCGCGGCCGCGCGATTCGCATCGCCGGCCGCCACCACCCTCACCCCCGGGGTCTTGTCCGTCTCGGTGACCTGTCGCGGCGCGGCCATCTCCATCATGCCGACGCGTCGCCCCCCGGCGTCACGCAGCACGTGTCGATCCCCCATCCTCGCGCCCATCAGGAAGTCGCGGGCGTCGGCGAGCAGGGTCGCGTCCGGCGCGGTGGTCGGCTTCCAGTCGATTCCGACCACGTAGGGACGGGGGACGGATTCCAGAGTTGCGAAGGCCTCGTGCAGCGGGCGCTTCGGGCCGGAGGCGCCGGAGAGCCGCTTCACGTGCACGGCGAAGACGTCGTCGCCCGAGTGCACTTCGAGGTCGATGCTCCGCCCTCCGGGATCGAGGACCTCGGCTCGGACCCGATCCCCCGCGGCGATGAAGCGAAGCGCCACCTCGATCTCCGCCCGGACCGCCTGCCGTCGTGGACGCCGGGTCGCCGATCGGAGCCGGTGCAGGAGATCCCGGACGTCGAGTCCGGGAATCGACCCTTTCGCGACCGCGTCGAAGAGCGACGCCTCCAGCGCGTCGTCGCTTCGTTCGTGGGTGGGGGCGGAAGAGGACATGCGGGGGGCCCATTCTGAGCCGTGGTCCGGGTAACGGCAAGCCGTCGCAGCCGTCGCGACCCGACCATCGTCGGGTCGAGCGTCCGGTTCCGGCGGGAGTCCCCCCGGAGGACGGTCGATGAGATCGAGGAGGGATGTGGGATCACGCGGCGACGATGTGCATCGGCATCGCGGTGGTCCGAGGGGAGGAGCATCGAGATGAAGCTAGGCGAACTGATGGTCCGGCAGGGGCTCCTGACCGAGGACCAGGTGGAACAGGTCCTCGCGGCCCAGGCTCGCAGGACGGAGCCGTTCGGGTCGATCTGCGAGCGACTCTTCGGCATCGCGCCGGAGGTGGTCGAGGGCGCATGGGTCGAGCAGTACGAGGTACTTACGGCCGGCCTCGAGCCTGCGTTCGATGATCAGGATCCCTCCGTGCTTGGCGTGGTCACCCGAAGGCAGGCGTGGCAGTTCCGGATCGTGCCGGTCTCCTGGGACGATGGATCCCTGGTGCTCCTGACGACGCGGGACCATCTCGCCCGGGCGTTGCGATTCGCGACCCGTTCGATCCCGTTCCCCGTGTACTTCCTGCTCGTCGAGCCCCCGGTCTTCGCCGAGGTCCTGAACGCCAACTATGAGATGCCCGGGATGGACGCCGCCGTGGATTTCGGCACGATCGACCGCCTCGCGACGAGCCTTTCGGATCGTCGGTCGAGCGATGCTCCCCACGGAGCGTGATCGAGGGGTGGTCTCCCCTCCGAGGGAACGGGGGGGACGTTCGAAGGCGCGTCGGTCGTTCCAACGTTCCAACGGGAATGGCGACTCCCGGACTTGAACCGGGGACACCGGCATTTTCAATGCCGTGCTCTACCAACTGAGCTAAGCCGCCTGCGGCTTCGTACGGGACGAAGCGGTCCGGGAGAGCCTACCGGGAGACGGCCCCCTGTCAAGCAGGTCGCCTTCCGGGTCCGCGTCCGGGTCAGTTCACGAGACGAAGGTTTCGCATCGTCGCGCGAACCGTCGTGCTCGGCGGCGTGGCCACCGCGAGCCCGTCCTTGATCAGATCCTGGAGGATCGCGAAGAGCGGGCCACCGAGATACGACCTGAGCGGCTGAATGCCTGCATATTCCTGAAGACGCGGGATGCCGTCCTCGAATTCGCAGTCCTCGCCGAAGGTCCGCTTCCGAACCCCCATCAGAAAGCGGGCGGCGTGCAGCGTCGAGTCGGCCTCGTCGACTCGAAGTTCGCACATCCGGACCAGCACCGGACGAAGGGGCTCGATGCCCTCGGCCCAGGCGTTCTCATCGCCGCGGATGTAGGCGATGGCGATGACCAGCTCGTCGATGTTCTGTGCGATGCGTTCGATCGCGACGCGACGGAGCGCGTCGGTGCGGAGCAGGCTGAGATCGAAGGCGTGATGCAGGTGCTCGAGCACGTCGTCGAGCGAGACGTGGAAGCGCAGGGCGGTGTGGCCGGCCTCTCGGAAGAACGCCTTGCGGAGCTCGTCGATCGACGACGCGTTCAGCGAAGGAACGGCGTGACCGGAACCGTGGTCCGAGGCGGGGGTCGTTCCGTTCGCAGTGTTCCATGTCTTCAACTGAACCGCCTCCGTGGACGAGATCGTCCGCACTCGACGCGCCCGTGCAACACGAGCGAACGTCCGATCGGGACCGCTGCATCGTACGCGGAGCGACACCTTCGTCAATCACCTGCAGCGGCGGGTTTGTGGTTTTTCACGAGGGCGAATCGCGCCGGGAAACACAGACATTCGTGGCAGGATTGGAAAATCGCGCGATTCGTTCACCATCGAGCATGTCGCTCCGGCGATCCGCCAGCGCCGGGAAGCTGGCCCGGTACTTCAGGAGTGTCGAGCGGTCGAATTCGGCCTGGAGCGTCGTCGGTTCGTCGCCACCTTCCGCGAGCACCTCCCCGAGCGGCGAGATGAGCATGGAGCGGCCGCCGTAGTCGTGGTCGGGATCGCTGCCCACGCGGTTCACCGCGATCACGAACGCCTGATTCTCGATCGCCCGGGCGATCAGCAATGCCCGCCAGTGTTCGATCCGGGCGGTGGGCCAGTTCGCGATGATCGACAGGACCTCGGCGCCGCCGGCGGTGGCGAGCCGGTGCAGCTCGGGAAAGCGGAGGTCGTAGCAGATGGACGGGGCGACGCCGAAGTCTCCGACGCGATCGAGGACGATCTCGTCGCCTGCCGCATAAAAGCGGGGCTCGTCGGTGAAACCGAAGGGATGCATCTTCTCGTAGATCGGGCCGATTCGTCCGTCCGGGTGGACGATCGCGGTCGCGTTGGCATGCCCGGGCGGCCGGTCGACGCTTCGGGCGAATCCGATCTGCACCGACGCACGCCATCGAACCGCGCAATCCGCGGCCCAGCCGAGGGAATCGCCTCGCGTCGCGGCGTCCGTGTCCATCGTCCAGCCGCAGTCCGACATCTCGGGGAGCACCACGAGCGAGCCCGCCGGCGGTTGCGCCGCCTCGACCATCGCCTCGATGACGGCGTGCGATCCGGGTTTGTCGTGCCAGACGGGGGGGTACTGGAGGGCGAGGACGTGCATCGGCAGGGGGCTCCCGGTCTGGTCGGCGATCCACCCACGAACGACGGCACCGAGCAGGGCTTCGGTGGCGTCTCTCGTCGAAGGGCGACTGACGGGATTTGAACCCGCGACGTCCTGGATCACAACCAGGTGCTCTACCCCTGAGCTACAGCCGCCGTCAGAGTTCCGAAGCGTATCGCGATCAGGGCCCCGGCTCAAGCGACGCCACGGTCCCCCCGCCTCCGAGCCGCGTCGAAGGGGCTCGATACCCGGATTTTTTCGACCGCTTCGATGCTTTTGGCGGTGTCTGGCCGATGGGGGAGGTGTTAGAATCCGGAATTCGCTTTCGGGGAATACGCACGAGGTCCTCTTCAATTATGAGCAGCACCGCATCCGTCGATCGACTCGCCGATCTGGGTGAGTCAAACCTCCACCGCAACCTGTCCACGGCGACGCTCGTCGAACACGCGATCCGGCGCGGTGAAGGCGTTCTGGCCTCCAACGGCGCACTGATGTGCGACACCGGGGCCCGCACCGGCCGGAGCCCGGGGGACAAGTTCCTCGAGGACACGCCCGGGATCCACGACTCGATCGACTGGGGCAAGGTCAACCAGCCGATCAGTCCCGAGAACTTCGCGGCGCTCGAGGCGCTCGCCATCGATCATCTCCGGGGCCGGAACGAGCTCTACCGGTTCGACGGATTCGCGGGTGCCGACCCGAAGTACCGCCTCAAGGTCTCGGTGGTGACCGAAGAGGCGTGGCACTCGCTCTTCGCGGCGACGCTCTTCATCAACGCATCCGAAGCGGATCAGGTCGCGTTCGATCCGGACTGGGTCATCTACAACGCCTGCAACCTGAAGATCGACGATCCCGAGAAGTACGGGGTGAAGAACGGTCTCGCGGTCATCCAGAGCCTCGAGCAGCGGAAGGTGATCATTCTCGGCACGCGGTACGCGGGCGAGATGAAGAAGTCCATCTTCTACGCGATGAACCACGACCTGCCCGACATGGGCGTGTTTCCGATGCATTGTTCGGCCAACGTCGATCACGAGGATCCCGAGAACGTCGCGGTGTTCTTCGGCCTTTCCGGGACCGGCAAGACGACGCTCTCCGCCGATCCGAACCGGGATCTGGTCGGTGACGACGAGCACGGCTGGAGTGACGACGGCGTCTTCAACGTCGAGGGCGGCTGCTACGCCAAGTGCATCAACCTCTCGAAGGAGGGGGAGCCGGAGATCTGGAACGCGATCCGGTTCGGCAGCGTGCTCGAGAACGTGGTGCTCGGGGACGACCGCGTCCCGGACTACGACGATGGATCCAAGACGGAGAACACGCGGGTCACCTATCCGGTGGACTTCATCGACAACGCCCGGCGTCCCTCGATGGCGGGGCATCCGCGCAACGTCGTCTTCCTGACCGCGGACGCGTTCGGGGTCCTGCCCCCGGTCTCCAAGCTGACGCCGGCGCAGGCGATGTACTACTTCATCAACGGCTACACCTCGAAGCTCGCGGGGACGGAGGCCGGGGTGACCGAGCCCCAGCCCGGCTTCAGTCCCTGCTTCGGCGGGCCGTTCCTGCCCCGTCCACCGATGGTCTATGCGGAATGGCTGGAGCGTCGGATCGCCGAGCAAGGCGCCGACGTCTGGCTGCTGAACACCGGGTGGACCGGCGGT
>JAACEA010000467.1 GCA_009936695.1 Planctomycetia bacterium | reverse complement strand
GTTGTCCTTGTAGAGGAACGAGAAGATCGCGAGCGTGAAGATCGCGGCGAGCCAGAGCCCGATGGTCCGCGGCCAGCTGAGCCCGATCGACGACACGGGCGCCTCGCCCGGCGTGGTCACCACCAGTCGGCCGTCCGCGACCACCACCGTGGTCGCCGGATCGACGATCGCGCCGGTCCGACCTGCCTCGAGAATCGCATCGAGCGTCTTGCGGAAGTCACCATCCGCCGGTGCGTCGATCCCCGTGTCGCGTCGATATCCCGCGGTCCGCAGCGCGGACCAGTCGATCACGACTTGGGGCGTGGCCCGGCCGTCGAGGCTCGTCGAGGCCACGGCGAGGATCTTCGACCGCCAGTCGGCGAGCGCCGTCTCGAGATCGGCCCCCGTGATGCCCTCTGGAACGGCGCTCGAGAGTGCCGCGTCGAGCGCTTCATTGGAGAGATTCGCCTCGAAGTAGACCCGAGGCGGGACCGGCGTGACGGAGGTCCACTCGATCCGTTCCGAGGTCGGCTTGGCGAAGTCGACGGCCTCGTCGGACACCGACGGGACCCAGGTCGCCTGCACTTCCGAACCATCCGAGCCGAGGGCGGGGACATCGACCTTCACGAAGGATGCGCTACCACGCTCCACGTAGATCCGTCCAAGGCCGTATCCGGAAACCGCGCGGATCCCGAGGAGGATCACGAAGATGCCGATGAGCACGGCGATGGTGAGCTTCTGTCGATTCATCGAGCACCTCCCCGGCGGCGGGTCGCGAAGAACACCACGTTGCCCGCGATGATGAGGCCGATCATGAGCAGATGAGCCACCAGCTGCGGCCCCATCCTCCGTTGCGCCTCGAGGAATATCCCGGGCGTCGGTTCGGTCGCCAGCGTGATCAGGTCGGTCTTCGCGGCCGGACTCATGGAGGCGGCTTCGGCCCCGGTCGTCCAGGTCTCCGCGGCCCCGGGGTCGGCGAGGAACCCGGCGGCGAGCGTCTCGGCCTTCGCGTCGGGGACGCCTCCGGTCTCGAGCGTCTCCCGCATCCGATCACGACGAACCCAGTTGTTGACGATCGACTCGTACTCCGCCGCACCCTTGATCGCACCGAGCAGGCCCTGCACCTGGATCGGCACGTACGGATACATCTGCGGGGCCTGCACCCCGGTGCAGCCGATGACCAGCGGCATCTTGAGCGGCGTGGCCGCGTAGAGCACCCATTCCTTGCTGCCCGGGTAGCCGGCACTCGCGTTCACGATCGCGTCGAAGTCCGCGAGACTCGAGATCCCGGACATCATCGGAATCTCGCCGACCGCGGTGCCGCGGGCGTCGGTCGGGAAGTACTGCTCGAAGTCGGTGACGATCGTCTTGATGACCGCTTCGTTCCCCGCCTTGAATCCGAGATCGACCCAGTCCTCGCCGTACACGAGGTCCGGGTAGTAGCCGCCGATCACCCGCGAGGTGCTCGACCGGATCATCTGGGCCCCAACCGGCCAGAGGGCGATGAAGTACATCTTGTGTCCCTTGCGGGCGCACTGGTTGATGAACGAGGTGGCCATCGGCCCGAGCTCGCCCTCGCTGGCGGGATCGAAATCCCAGGCCATGAGGATCTTGGAACCGGGTTCGAGATCGTCGAGGACGTCGAAGGCGGCCTGGGCGAGCGGCGTCGCCTTTTCGGGCAGGGTCCGCCCGGTGAGGCCGATCACGATGATCGGAATCCCCACCGCGAGTCCCATCATCAGGAAGATCCAGCGGCGATCGATGTTCGCCATGCGGTCGATGAGATTCATGGGTCAGTCTCCTCCACCGAGATAGGAGCGATCGAGACCCATGAGGATCTTCAGGCTCGTGCTGGCGATGCCGAGGGCGATGCCGATGATGATCGCCCGGTTTCCGGCGGTGTTGAACACCTGCATGATGTAGACGCTCATCTCCTCGATCCGTAGCCCGCTGAAGGGGCCGTCGACCGGAATCCAGCTGGTGAGGAAGTACCCGGCGAACGTCCGGCCGAGCAGGATGATGAATGCCGTGCCCAGAAGCAGGACCGCCTCGAAGTTCTTCGCCCGGAAGGCCCGGAACGCGGCCGATGCGATGTAGAAGGCGAGCATCGCGAACATCGTCGCGGTGAGCGGCTTGAAGACGTACTCGTAGACCCACCAGAACGGCGTGCCCTGCCCCTGTACGTCACCGCTCCACGGGACGTCGGGGAACGCCGGGTTCGGCGAGACGCCGAGCTTGAAGAGTCCGACCGCCAGCGTCGCGGAGAACGTGCCCAGCACGATCAGCGAGTAGGCCCAGCCTGAGTTCCGATCGGAGATCTTCTTCAGGTGGACCTTGAGCAGGCTGCCGCCACCGAGGATGAACGCGACCGCGGC
>JAACEA010000466.1 GCA_009936695.1 Planctomycetia bacterium | reverse complement strand
TGGCGAGGTGTGAATACAGCTGTTCACAGCTCGTTAACGAGCTTTCTGGACGACCTGGCCTTCGTGACCACCGCGCTGATCCACCGCCGCCCCGATCTCTGGCCGGATCCCGACGCCTTCCGTCCCGATCGATTTCTCGGCGGCGACGACGGCCCCTGGCGACCGCCGCATCGATACGCATTCCTGCCCTTCGGCGGTGGCCGACACCTCTGCCTCGGACAACACCTCGCGATGCACGAGATTCGACTCACGACGAAGGCGATCATCGAACGTTTCCGAGTCGACGTGTACGAATCCGCACCTGCGCCGGCCGCGGAGATCGGCGTCGTCCTCAAGCCCGCGCGGGACCTTCGCTTCAAGATCTCCGAACGCCTCGGACGTGACCGATGAGTGACTCGACCGACACGGTCATCGAACGCATCCTCGAACTCCAGGGATGCGATCCCCGTCCTCACGGTCCATCCCGACGTCTGCTCGTGTCGGATCCGGAGGGCTTCGGCGCGATTCTCCATTCGACGGCCTTCGAACGGACCGACTTCGTCGGATTGCTCGCGGGGCCCGGCCTGCTCGCCTCGGACGGGGATCGCTGGCGGGCGCGACGCCGGATCGTCCAGCCCGCCTTCCCGCCGCGCCGACCGGAGGCCCACCTCGAGCACATCGAATGGGCGATGCCCGCCTTCATCGAACGCCTCGAGGACCTCGCTCGCGACCGGCGACCGACCTGCCTGCTCGAGGAAGTGACGCGGATCGTCGGACGCATCATCTATCGATCCGTCTTCGGCATCGAGATCGATCCGGCCGACCATCGCATCGCCCGATTCGAGCCGATGCTGCACGCCGCTGGTGAACTGATGCTCTCGTTGGTGACCCCCAGTGGCCGGGTCGACGGACCGCTCGTCGATCGCGTTCGACGAACCCGCATCGCGGCCGACGAAGAGATCGACTGGATCCTCGAACGACGACGAACCCGTCCCGTCGAAGGCGTCGATGACGCACTTGGGCGGCTGCTCGCCGCCCGGGAGGAGGGCCTGATCGACGACGAGGGCATTCGCGACGAAGTCCGCGCCCTCGTGCTCGCCTCGACCGAGACCAGCAGCAACAGCCTCGTCTGGTGCCTCCGGCTCCTGGCCGGCCGACCGGAGATCCGAGCGACGATCGAACAGGAACTCGACGCGGACGACGAAACGCGACTGGAGGCCGCGATCCTCGAGACGCTGCGGCTCTACCCACCGGTCTGGAGCAACGAGCGACAGGCGACCGTGGCCATCGAACTCGCGAACCAACAGTGGGCGATCGGGGACCGGGCGGTGCTCTCGGTGTATCGACTCCACCGCGACCCGGCCCTCTGGCCCGATCCCGATCGATTCGATCCCGATCGGTTCATCGACCCCGAGGGTGGGCCCCGGCGTCCGCCGCACCGATTCGCCTATCTCCCCTTCGGGGCCGGTCGCCACCTCTGCGTCGGACGCAATCTCGCGCTGCTGGAGATGAACCGGATCCTTCGCACGATTCTCGGGCGATTCCGGATCGAATTCGAGGATCCCGACGCGATCGAGCCGATGCTTGGAGTCGTGATTCGCGCCGCGACCCCGATCACCGTGCGGGTCGCCGGACGCGATCCCTTGCAGGCTTCTGAACCTCCGGCATGAACCCCCGGAACCGGATCATCCCGTGCCCAGCATGAATCAGACCGACATCGTCGAATGGCTTCGAGACCGCATCGCCAGGGATCTCCAGTCGGACGCCGGCACCGTCGATCCCGACGCCACCTTCAACCGGCTCGGACTCGACTCGCTCGCGCTGCTGGCGGTGCTCGGGGATCTCGCCAGCGAACTCGACATCGAGATCGAGACATCGGTCCTCTTCGATCACCCCACGATCACGGCCCTCGCGCTTCATCTCGCCGATCGTTCCGCCTGATCCGGACCGGACGGAATCGGTCGTCGCAGCCAGCGCTTCTGCCCGATGGACCGGACCCCGTTACGACGCACGATGTTGATGGTGTTGGGTTGGAGCACGCCCGCTTCGAATCGGATCGTCTCGATCCCCGCCGCTTCCGCACGCTCGTACATCGCCCAGCTGAGGTCGCCCTGAAGGGGATCGAGTCGGAAACCGGGATGCACCGCCTCGCCGTCGACCTCCAGCACCCCGGGCTCGATGATCCGCGTGCTGCAGAACCCGACCACCTGCGCCTCATTGATCGCGACGAGTTGCAGCCGGGCCTCCGGATCATCCACCCGACGTCGATGGAATCGATCCCGCATCTGGAAGATCTGATGATTGACCGAGCCGCCGATCCATGCGGACCAAGCCGCGGCGATCGCATCGAGATGGATGGCCTCGACCTGTTCGATCCGGCCCTGGAAGCGGCTCTTGATCCGATTCCCGATGCGACGCCTCGCATCCGCCAGCGAAGCCTGCATGGTGGCACGGGCGACCTCGTACCGATCGAAGGTCTCGTGCACATCGAAACCCGCGGACCGCAGGAGCGACTCGTGACGCGTCGCGGCGACCGAACTCACGCCCGCATCGAGCGCGACGGCACCGCAGTCGCGAGCGGTCTCGACCGCACGTTCGAGCAGCGCGGGGACGACCACGCCCGCGACCTCCTCGTCGCAGCCGTTGAAATCGAGGTTGACCACGCCCTCGCCGCTGAAATCGAGCATCACCGCGGCGACGATCTCGCCGTCGCTGACCGCGCACCAGGCGATGTCGACCCGGTGGCGCCTGAACCAGTTCGGGCAGAGCCGGGCGAGCGCCGGTCGGTCGAGCGGGCCGGTCTCGACGATTTCGAAATGAATTGGGGGCGGCATGCGCTCCAGAGTATCGTCTGAACGATGAAGTCCCCGGCGCTACCCCCGATCCCGCCACTGATATTCCTGGTGACCCCTCGCACCTCGAAGGATCACGTGGACGCCCGACGCGCGAACATCAGGTTCGCCCGGGTCGTGGCACCGGGTACCGCGTCGCTGGCCGCGACCATCGCGACCGGTGCCTGGCCGGAGATGCACGGCGTGGTGTCCTCGATGCAGGCCCACCCCGACCGACTCGGCTACCAGGCGTCGACGCCGTCGACCGCCGCGGGCGCTCCGATCTGGACACGGGCCGCACGATCGGGCCTCACCGTCGGCGTCTGCAACTGGCCCCATCCCACCGACGTGCCGGTGGACACCGGTGAGGGCCGGGTGGAACGCATCGAATCCCGAGCCATCGCCGGCCTGATCGCCCCCGAGGCCGCGATGATCCCGCCGGGGACGGTCGTTCCCGGCGACCTCGCCGCACCACTTCGAAGCGCTGAGAACCGGACCGACCGATGGACGCTGGCGCTCCTCGGACTCGAGACGCTCGCAGATCGACGGCCGGACCTGCTCATCGGCTGGATGCCGGAGTCGTCGGAAGCCACCGATGCCGCGGCGGATCGATTCGAGTCGCTCCGGCAGCGACTCTCCGAGGTGCATTCGAGGCCCGCGTCGTTGCTGGTCCTTCGTACGCCGGTGTGCGAGGAATCGATCGACGGGCAG
>JAACEA010000465.1 GCA_009936695.1 Planctomycetia bacterium | reverse complement strand
GGGTGCTGTCGTGCACACGCTCATCCTTAAGAAGCCGAGTGATGCATAGCTTATAGGCATCCACTTGTATGCTGCATGTGCCAGGAGAGGACCTACCGTCAGTCCGCGCAGGTCTTCCGCGGCCTGCCGGGAGGCGGCTTCCGCGAGGTGCCGCGAGACGCGATCGGCGATCTCGGCATCCCGATGGTCGGACGCGGGCTCGCCAGCGGCGACCTCGATCTCGACGGCGATCTCGATCTGGTGCTCGCGCAGGTGGCGGGACCACCGCTCGTGCTTCGAAACGATGCGTCGACCGGTGCCTCGGTCCAGGTCCGACTCGACGGATCGGAGGGCAATCGCGACGCCATCGGTGCGGTGATCTCGGCGACGATCGGTGATCGCGTCCTGGTCCGGAGAATCATGCCAACCCGAAGTTACCTGTCGCAGGTCGAGCCGGTCGCGGTCTTCGGGCTCGGAACCGCGTCGGCGGTCGATCGGCTCGAGATTCGCTGGCCCGATGGCGAGACCCGCACGATCGACGGCCCGATCGAGGCCGGTCGCCATCGATTCGCTCGTTGACGACACCGTCGCCCGACCCGGCAGGGAGGCCGACGCGAAGGGCGATGCGATCCGAGCGTCCGTCACGGATCCGTTCAAGGTGAAGAAAAACCCCCCGCCCGAGGGGCGGGGGGTCCTGTTCTTCGAAGCAGATCGTCGGTCTCAGCAGTCGGTGCCGAAGGCCGCAAGCAGCAGTCCGAGGTCGGCGCCGTTGGTGTTGCCGTCACCGTTGAGGTCTGCGCCGGCGGTGCCCCAGGCGGCAAGCAGCAGGCCGAGGTCGGCACCCGTGACGCTACCGTCACCGTTGAGATCCTCCGGGCAGTTCGGGGCCGAGACGCACTCGACACGGCTGATCCTGAGATCGTCGATGCCGCACTCCATGAGCGAGTTGTTCGGATTGTCCGAGGCGGTGAAGCGAAGGTTGACGGTCGAGGTCGGCTCCACGTAGTCGGCGACGTTGAAGCCGGCGTCGTTCCATCCGGGCGTGCCGTTGGCGATCGCCATCACGGTGATCCAGTCGCCGCCGTTCGAGATCTCCACGAGCATGCGGTCTTCGGTCGAAGTGCCGAAGTCGTCGTTCACCACCCACCACTTGAATCCGACCACGGCATCGCCGTCGGAGAGATCGAAGGTGGGGGAGGTGAGGTACACGGCGCCGTTGTCGACGTCCGCGGCTCCGGCCGAGCCGCCCGGCTGGCCGTTCTGGGTGACCCAGCACTGGGTGCCCTTCGCGGTGGCGTCTTCGCTCGGGGCGAATTCGATGCCGCCGTTGATGGTCCCGATCGGAACCGCCCGCTCCCAGAAGCCGGCGGTGGTCGTGGCGTCGGCGTCGGTGGTCCAGTCGCCGTCGCCCGACTCCATGTCGTCTTCGAGCACGACATCGAGTCCGGTCTGGGCGATGGCCTCGTGCCAGCCCGAGTTGGGGCTGCGGAACGTCGCGCCCGCGACGTTGTCCGCGGTCACGTAGAACCGCAGCTCCTGGCCGCAGTCGATGGCGGGAAGCATCGCATCGAGCAGTTCGCCGGCGCCCTGCAGCGGGCTGGCGGTGAACGTCGCGCCATCGATCGAGGACCAGAGTCGGCCGGAGCCGGCGTCGTAGGGCGATCCGATCGCGTTGAGCGTCACGCCCATGATGGTCTGCGAGTTGGGAAGCACCGTGGTCGGAATTCCGGTGGGGTACTCGAACTCGATCCGGACCGCGGGCTGGTTCATCCAGACGCTGAAGCCGTAGCAGGCACCGATGACGAGGTCGAGGGCACCGTCGTTGTCGATGTCGATCGGGGCCGCGTCATAGGTCGAATCGAGCGCCCAGAGCGGAAGGACCGTGCCGTCCTCGTCGAGCAGCGCCGACGTCACGCCGGTGTTGCGATAGATGTGCATCCGGCGACCGGAGCTCGGGCAGAACGGGGGGAGGTCGGAGTCGACGTCCGCGATCATCACGTCGTTCCAGCCGTCGTCGTTGAGGTCGGCGATCTGGATCGAGTTTCCGAACTCGCCGAGGCTGTCGGCGATGGTGTACCGGGTCCAGGTCGCGTATCCGGACCCGTTGTTCCCGTTGTTGATCATGTACGCGTCCTGGCCGTCGTCGGCCGAGATCACGTCGACCCGGCCGTCGTTGTTCAGGTCGCCGGCGTTCATGCCGTACGGGGCGCCGCCGGTGATGGTCTGCGGGCCCACCCAGCTCATGCCGTTGGTCTGGTAGATGACGGCGATGTCCTGTCCGGAGGTGAGCGTGTTGACGCGGATGACGTCGTTGAGGCCGTCACCGTTCACGTCGCGGATCACGCACTCGTTGCCGAAGGCCATCGCGAGCTGGCTCGCGGACATGCGGGTCGTGGTCGAATCCTCGAAGAAACCGGGGTTCGCGGCACCGAGGTTGACCAGAAGCTTCCCGTCGTAGTCCATCGACGGCGTCTCGCCGGGACTCGGGTTGCACTCCGCGACGCCGTCCACGACGTCGTTGGTGTCACCATCCATGTTGAGGTCGATGCAGACCATGCCGCTGGTCTCGGGGGTGTCGTAGTCGACGAAGTAGATGTCGGGGTAGCCGTCGTTGGTGACGTCGCCGACCGCGATCGCGCACGCCCGGGGATTGGCGGCGGATCCGTTCTTGGCGAAGAGCTGCGGAATCCGATCGTCCTCGAAACGGAAGCCCAGCCAGTTGCCGTTCTGGTCGAGCCCCTGGTTCCGGTAGATCCGCGGCTGGCCTTCACGGGCGTTGAGGTTGTCGCTCATCGTGGTGGCGGTGACGAGGTCGACCCAGCCGTCGAGGTCGATGTCGAGGATCTTGACGTCGCGGTCGTTGGTCGGGGTGAGGAATCCGAGGTCGCTGGGGTGATCGGTGTTGATCGCGAAGTTGTCGGTCCGGTCGACCAGCACGCCACCCTCGTTCATCAGCAGAAGGTTCTTCGCGCCGCCCTCGACCGAACCCGGGAACTTCCGCATCACGACCAGGTCGGTGAAGCCGTTCTGGTCGAAGTCGGCCCACGCGAAGTCCTTCTCGAGGTTGTCGTTGACCCGGTAGAGCTCGTCGAGCACCAGTCGGTCTGCGGTCGCCTCGGTGAACTCCACCCAGGGGTCCTGGGCGATCGCGGTGGAGGCCACGGTCGCGGCGAGGAGCGTGGCGATTCCGATCGAGGGTCTGCTGGCGAGATGCATCTTCTTGAGTCTCCTGGTTCCTGCCACCGTGCGGTGGCGATGAGTTGGATCCACCCCAACTCGCGGTCCTGTTCGATCGTAGCGATTCGCCGCGACCGGTCATCCTAATCGTTCATGGTCAGGGGCAGAGGCCCCACGACACGAGCATGAGTCCGAGATCGGCACCATCGACCATGCCGTCCGCGTTGAGATCCGGTGCACAATCCGGGCAGGGGCCCCAGGCGACGAGCATCAGGCCGAGATCGCCGCCGTCCACGACGCCGTTCCCGTCGAAGTCGCCGGGGCAGGCCACGCAGTCGTCGGGGATGCCATCGCCATCCTCGTCGGGGGCGCCGAGGAAGATCGCTTCGAGGTCGCTCGTGCCGTCGCCGTCACAGTCGCCGTTCTCCCCGTCGAAGGCGAGCAGGAAGGACTGGAGGTCGATGTCGTCGAGGATGCCGTTCTGGTCGACGTCGTGAACGCCGCACGGACCGTCGGGCGTGATCACGTCGTCGGTGGACGCGCACCCCATGAAGGCATCGAAATCGAGCATCGTGATCTGGTCGTCGTCGTCGTGGTCGAAGTCCGTCCGGCCGAGCGACTTCAGAAACTGGAAGAGGTCGTACTGGTCGTCCTTCTCGAGGTTCGCGTACGCGGCCGCGGATCCGGCGGCTTCGCCGAACGGACCGTGAAGCATGATCGCCTGATGGAGTCGATCCTCGATCGAGCCGCTGTTCACGCGACCGTCGTGGATCATCGCGAGCCGTCGGGCGACGCCCATGAGCGGGGTGGTCCGGAACTCGTTGCCGGACGCGTCGCCCTGCGGCAGTCCGTCTCCGAGAAGGCCCATGTCGTGGAGCAGGAAGTCGGAGTACGGTCGAACGGTCC
>JAACEA010000464.1 GCA_009936695.1 Planctomycetia bacterium | reverse complement strand
GGGCCCGACTGGAGCGAATCCGTGCCGTTGCTCAGGGCGCTGACGCCCGCGGGGCTGATGGTCTCCCTCAACGTCGCGACCGGCTGGGTCTACCTCTCCCTCGGCCGGACCGATCGCCAGTTGCGATGGCGACTGGTCGGGTCGCTGGCCGCGATCACCGGCATGGTGGCGGGTCTTCCCTGGGGCGCTCTCGGGGTGGCGATCGGATTGAGCACGGCCCGGGTCGTCATGCGGCTTCCCGCGGTCATCTATTGTTTCCGCGGGACGCCGTTGCACCTGCTCGACGTCGGGGAGGTGATCTGGCGGCCGGTGTTGGCCTCGGTGGCGGCCGGCGTGGTGACGTGGTGGCTCGATCCGGCGGGGATGGTGGACGGATTCCGGCTGCTGATCCAGTTCACGATCTTCCTGGCCGCCTGGTTGACCGGGATGCTGGCGATCCCGGGTGGTGTCGGCCGACTGAGAGAGGGGGTCCGGCTGGTTCGCGGACTCCGACGCGGAAAGGTCGACGATGCCACGTGAGCCGATCCTGAGAATCCGATCGATCGCCGAGAAGCCGATGCAGCGACTCGGCGTCCTGCGGCCCCGTCACCTTCCCGCCTTTCTCGGAATCGGCGCGCAGAAATCGGGCACGACCTGGTTGCACGCCCGTCTGCGGGAGCACCCGTCGATCTACCTTCCGGAAGAGAAGGAGCAGCACTACTTCGACTGGAACTTCCACCGCCCGCTCGCCGACTACGCCCGGGTCTTCCGGCCCGCGGGCGAGCGGCTCGCGGGGGAGATCACGCCGGGATACGCGATCCTCTCCGAGGAGCGGATCCATTTCATCGCGGCGGTGATGCCACGCGTCCGGATCATCTACCTGATGCGGGATCCCGTCGAACGCGCCTGGAGTCAGGTCGTGATGAACGCGGTCGAGATCGGAGATGAGGATCCGACCGCGATCGACGACGCGACCTGGCTTCGGCGACTCGGTGACCCGAGGGTTCGTCGACGGGGGGATCATGCCGCCGTCCTCGACGCCTGGTCGCGGCGGGTGCCGGCCGACCGCATCATGATCGGCTGGTTCGAGGAGATCGCCGAGGCGCCCGCGGATCTCCTTGGACGGGTCCACGACTTCCTCGGGGTCGAGCGACGCACGCCGGTCGACTCGGGTGTGGTTCGACCCGGCCTGCGCGTTCCGATGCCCCCCGGCGTCCGCGCGGGCCTCGTCGAGATGCTTCATCCGGAGCTCGCGGCGCTGGCGGAGCGGTACGAGGGGCGTTGCCGCGACTGGTACGAGAGGTGGTGCGGTTGACGAGGCTTTCCCAGGCCGTCCGCAGGTCCGCGTACGAGTTCGCCCGGTGGGCGCGCGAGGAGCGTCTCGCGCGTCGCGTCGAACTTCACCCGGATCCGGGGTTCATCCTCGGGATGCAGAAGAGCGGGACCTCCGCCGTGGCCGGACTCCTGTCGCTTCGGACCGGGATCCCGATCGCGATCGATCTCGCCCGAGAGTGGCGGAGATGCACCGTCGTTCGTGCGTCCCGAAGTGATCGTGCCTTTGCGCGATACGTTCGGCGGAACCAGGTCGATTTCGCTCGCCGGCTCGTGAAGGAGCCCGGGCTGACCTTCGTGCATGACCGGCTCGCCGCCCGCTGGCCGGACGCGCGTTCGCTGCTGGTGGTCCGTGATCCGGTCGCCACGATCCGGAGCATCGTCGAGCGGCTGGGGATTCCGGGGGATGCGGAGGCGCGAGCGGTCGACATGCTGGGCGAGGTCCCACAGGCCTGGCGGGCCGTGCTCGACAACCGCTGGCTCGGGGTCCGTTCGGAGCACTACATCGACCAGCTCGCCGAACGCTGGTGCATCGCGGCGCGGATGGCGATTGAAGAGCAGGACCGTCGTATGACGATTCGATACGAGGACTTCGTCGTGGACAAGGTCCGGGTGCTCGACCGGATCGCCGAGCACTTCGAACTCCCGGTCGTCGCGGAGATCGACGCGTTTCTCGATGTTCCCTTCCAGCCCCCGGGTCGGCGGCGTGAGCCGGAGCTCGTGTTCGGTTCGAATCTCGCTCGAATCGTGCGGATCACGACGCCGATCGCTCGTCGCCTCGGATACCAGACATGACCGACAGACCACGCATCCTGCTCGTCGCCGGCGGTTTTCCGCTCGCTTCGGAGACCTTCGTGCGCGAGCAGTGCCTTCAACTCGTCGAACGCGAGGTGGATCTCGACATTCTCGCGCTCCGGCCGGGAGACGGGACGTGGTCGGACCGCGAGCGACGGGCCGGACTTTCCGGTCGGATCCTCGCCGCGAACATCGACCGCCCGATCTCGGGGCGGATCTCGAGGATGCCGCTTCGATTCGTCTCGCGCCTGGTCCGTGACCCCGCGGCCGCCCTGGGCGCGGTGCATCCCGCTCGCGGGTGGCGTGGTGCCAGCGGCCAGATCCTCGAGATCGCGTCGGCGATCGGGCGAGGCGGGCGATACGACGCGATCCACTGCGAATTCGGACCGATGGGTCGGATCATGCTGGAGGTGATCGATGCGGGAATCGTCTCCGGTCCGATGTCCGTCGCGTTCTACGGCTACGACATCACCCGGGAGACGCAGAAGCATGGTGATCGGGTGTATGACCGGCTCTTCGAGCGGGCATCGCTTCTGCTCCCCAACTCGCAGTACCTCGCGACTCGGCTTCAGAAGGCAGGCGCGCCGCCGGAGAAGGTCCGGGTGCATCGTCTCGGCATTCGACTCGACGACTTCCCCTTCGTCGACCGAGGCGGGCGGACCGGCCCGCCGATCCTGCTGGCGGTGGGAAGACTGGTCGAGAAGAAGGGCTTCGAGCACCTCGTACGAGCGATGCGACTCGCGGGTGATCGCAGCATGTTTCGGGGGCGGATCGTGGGGGACGGGCCGCTGCGGGCCTCGCTCGAGGACCTGGTCGAGTCGTCGGGACTCTCGGATCGAGTCGAGTTCCTCGGGTGGCGCACCGGGCGGGAGGTTTCGGAACTGATGGCGGAAGCCGACCTCTTCGTGGCGCCGAGCGTGACCGCCCGCGATGGCGACATGGAGGGGATGCCACTGGTGATCACCGAGGCGATGGCGACCGGGCTTCCCACGATCGGGAGTCGCCACAGCGGCATCCCGGAAGTGGTGATGGACGGCGACAACGGGCTTCTCGTCGACGAACGGGATGAGCAGGGGCTCGCCGACGCCCTCGCATTCTTCTCGGATCCCGCCCGTCGGATGCACGCCGCATCCGCCGCGAGGCAGGTCGCGGAGGACTGGTTCGACTCCCGCAAGCAGGGCGATGAGTTGCTCGAACTCCTCGGTTCGATGGCCGCACCGGAATCCGGTGATATCCGGGGGTGATCGGCGTCATTGGCCGGAAATTTCCGAAATTGGTTGACTGAGCGCTGATTTTCCGTAGATTTGGGTCGTCGGGCTTCCCTTGTGTCTGAGGAGCGATTCGAGATATGAGTTTCAGCGTCAAAATTGCCTCTGTGATCGTCATTTTGATCTTCGTCCTGGCTTCCGCCGTCACCGCATTCGCGGAAGACAAGGGACGAGGGGATCGATTCGTACCTCGGAACGACGACTATCGTGCGTCCGGCGAGCGGGCTGCCAGTCAGGGTTCCTCGCCGGAATGCTGCCCCGCCGATCTCAACTGCGATGGTGTGGTCAACGGCGCCGATCTCGGCATTCTGCTGGGTGATTGGGGACAGAAGGGTGTGCCCGGGGACATCACCGGAGACGGTCCGGTCAATGGTGCCGACCTCGGGAATCTTCTCGGCGCCTGGGGCCCCTGCACGGGCTGATCGCGTCTTCGGAACGAGGAAGCGCCTCGACGCCGGCCAGAGGTGATGTTCCAGTACCGACAAGGTCGGCCTGAACTGGAATCACCCGCGTGAGCAGCAACACGGCACAGATCTTCGGTCGACGGCTGGTGATTTCGATCGCGACCGCGATGGGATCGACGCCGGCGCTCGCCGTGGCGGGCGAGTCGGACTGCAACGGCAACGGTGTCCCGGACGCCACGGACATCCGCAACGGTACGAGTGAAGACTGCCAACCGGACGGCGTCCCCGACGAATGTCAGATCGCCGAGGGCGTGCTTTATGCGTACGACGCCGGTCCCGATCTCCAGGTCGGGGGCGGTGGCACGTCGGTCGTCCTCGGGGAACGCTTCTTCCTCGCGGGCGCGTTCCCTTTCATCGGTGGCGTGGAATACGAGGGGATCGAGGTCCCGGCCGGAACGCTCGTTCGAGCCGGTATCTGGTCGGATCCCGATGCCGACGGTGATCCGGCAGACGCAGTGCTGCTCGCCGAGGCCGAGTCCGAGGCGTCGGCCACCGGTGCGGGACGGATCGCCTTCGAATCCGGGATCGACGTGGGCGGTGACGGGACCTCCTTCTTCGTCGGCCTCTGGTTCGAGAACGCGCCCGGCTGGCGAGTCGGGTTCGACTCCGGAAGTCTCGCCCGACAGGGCTTCGTGCTGATCGGTTCCGGGCCGATCGATCCCGGCGAACTCACGGGGGCCCAGCCTGCGGGCTCGATCTGTTCCGGCTGCGACGGAGACTGGGCGATCCGAGCGGTGGGGTGCGATCAGCCATGGTGCGGGACGGGCACCGACGTGGATGGCGACGGCACGCCCGACGAATGCGAGGCGGACTGCAACGGCAACTCGATCCCCGACGACGAGGACATCGCGTCGGGCGGAAGCACCGACTGCGACGGAGACGGCATCCCGGATGATTGCCAGTCACTCGCGGACTGTGATGGGGATGGAATCCTCGACATCTGCGCGCTTCAGCCCGGGACCGGTCTCGCCGCCGACTACTGGAACAACGAACGGCGACTCGGTCCCCCTTCGCTGACGAGGATCGAGCCGGGAATCGAGTTCGACACCGAGAACGGGCTTCCGGTGGCGGACGGGTACGAGGACTTCTTCGCGATCGAATGGACCGGTGCCCTGGTCTCGAAGGTGACCGGATCGCATCGCCTTCGATTCGAAGCCGACGATCGCTTCCGCGCGTGGATCGACGGGGACGTCGTCCTCGGTGCGAGTTCCAATCCCACGGAGCCCGGGACCGGCAGCGGTTCCTTCGACATCGATCTCGTCGCCGGTCAACCGGTGGCGTTCCGGGCGATCTTCACCGAGTACGGAGGAAACGCTCGTTGTCGACTCTGGTGGACCGTGCCGGGTGGTCGCGAGACGATCATCCCGGTCTCCGCGTTCACGCCGGTGTTGGACCGTGATGGCGACGGGGTGATCGATCTCTGCAGTTCGGGCGATTGCAACGGCAACGGTCTCGCCGACGACTTCGACCTTCTGCGGGGCGGAAGCGACTGCAATCTCGACGGGGTGCTCGACGAGTGCCAGCCCGAACTCGACTGCGATGGCGATCTCATCCCGGATCAGTGCGTGGCGGGTGAGCCGGGCATTCTGGGAACCTATTTCCGAAGTCAGGGCGAGGATCGATTCTCGGAGCTCGTGCTGGGCCGACTCGACGAGACCGTCTTCTTCGAGTGGGGAGGCGGCTCGCCGACCGACCTGCTTCCCAATGACAACTTCGCGGTTCGCTGGACCGGCACCTTCGTCGCCGATCAGACCGGCCTGCACCGATTCCGAGCTCAGGCCGATGACGGGCTCCGGATCTGGATCGACGACGTCCAGGTCGTGGACGAGTGGGAAGATGGGGGGGCAGGCCCCAACTTCGACTTCGAGCTGGATCTGGTCGCGGGTGACCGGCGCGCGATCCGGGTGGAATACTACGAGAGCGGCGGCGATGCAACGATCCGTCTCCGTCTCCGAGCGCCCGCGGACAGCGACTACGCGATGGTGCCGATGGCGAATCTTCGGCCCATCGTCGATCGCGATGGTGACGGACTCGCGGACGCCTGCGCGGCGGATTGCGACGGCGACGGCGTGTCCGACGCGATCGCGATCGCGACCGGGCTCGCGGAGGATTGCAACGGGAACGGTGTTCCGGATGCGTGCGACATCGGCTTCGAAGGTGACGCCGTGGTGGCGTGGTGGCGGTTCGACGATTCATCCGACCTCGGACGGGACAGCGGGCCCCTCGGGCTGCACCTCGACGTCTCGGGTGTCGGCGCGACGGCCTCGACGCCCGTCGATTCGATCCCGAGAACCGGCGACCCGAATCTCGGTTCGGCGACCTTCGACTTCTCCTCTCGGCTGACGACGCTCGATCCGAACCGGGATCTGAGTCTCGTCGACCGTCGTTTCACCGCGGAGGCCTGGGTGCGGATCGACGAGCTGGCCAGCGATGCGTCGACGCCCGCCCAGCGTCAGTGGTTGTTCCAGCGGAAGAACCCCACCTCGGACGGCCGGATCGAGTGGGCGTTCCTCGTGCAGGCGGGCAACATCCACGAGGTCTGTGATCTCGGGGTCTTCGGTGACGGGCCGTTTCCCACCGGACGGCAGCTGGCCATGGTCCTCGGCACCGGGAGCGGCGCCGCGGGTGACAAGTGGTGCGTGTTGAGCGACCTCCAGATCGAGGACGGCGACTGGCACCACGTTTCGGTCGGCTGGGACCCGATCCGCTCCGAAGTCCGCTTCGAACTGGATGGCGTCGTGGACCTGCAGCGCTTCGAGAATCGAGGACTGAACCCCAATGCGCACCGATTCGCGGTCGGCGCCCATGTCAACGATTCCGGCGGGTGGAACCAGGGCGTGCGCGGACTCGTCGACGAGGCCAGGATCCGGTCGGGCCTGACGCCGCTCGAGGAGATGCTCGACCGTCCCTACGACGCCGCCTCCGCGGACGGAGACGGCGATGGGGTGCCCGACGAGTGCGGAGGCCCGCCCTGTCCCGAGGACCTCGACGGTGACGGCAGGGTCAACGGCGCGGATCTGGGCGTCCTGTTCACCCAGTGGGGTGCGAGCGGGACGGCCGACTTCGATGGGGATGGAATCGTCGGTGGATCCGATCTCGGAGCGCTCTTCGCGGCGTGGGGAGATTGTGAATGAAGAACGAAGACGTCGCCTGGTCTCGAGGGCTCGCCGCCACCGCACCGATCGTGGCTGCGCTGGTGTCGAGCCTGCTGTCGGCGACATCGGTCCGGGCCGATGAGATCGTGGTTCCGGACGACTACTTCACGGTGTCCGCCGCGGTTGCAGCCGCTGAGGACGGCGATGTCGTTCTGGTTCGTCCCGGGAACTACCTGGGAACGGTCGACTTCGACGGGAAGGCGATCACCGTTCGCAGCACCGACGGTCCCGAGAAGACGACGCTCGATGCGGCGAACTACGACAACAGCGTGGTGGTCTTCGCCAATGGGGAGGGCCGGGCGTCGGTCATCGAGGGGTTCGAACTCCGAAACGGCACCGGAAACTGCGACCTCTTCTTCTGCTACGGCGGCGGGATCTTCTGCAACGAGACCTCGCCGACCATCCGAAACTGCATCATCCGTGACAACGAGGCCACCTTCGACGGTGGCGGGTTGTACGCCCGTCGCGGATCGCCGCTGATCGAAGACTGCGTCTTCGAGGGGAACGTGGCCTCCTGGTACCGGGGTGGCGCCATCTACGTGATCGATTCGCCGGCGCTCGTGATTCGCCGGACCGAGTTTCGTGACAACTACGGAGACGACGGGGGCGGCGGGATCCTTGCCAAGGAAACCGACCTCGTGCTGGAGGACTGCTCGTTCATCGGCAACGTGACGACCGGCCCGGGCGGCGGCGTGTCCGTCGAGAGCGGCACCGCGAGCATCCGGCGTTGCGTCTTCGATTCCAACGTTTGCGGGGGGCGTGGCGGCGGCTTCGCGTTCAGCGGGACGACCCTGGAGCTCGAGACCGCCGAATTCACCTTCAACGACGCCGGTGGGGATGGCGGAGGACTCGACATCCGGTGCACCACGGCGAGCATCCGGTTCGCCGACTTCATCGACAATCGAGCCTACGGGAAGGGCGGCGGCATTCACGCCGATCAAGGGGACTCCCTTCGGATCGTCGGGTGCCGGTTCGAGCGCAACATCGCCGACGTCAGTGACGGAGGAGGCCTGCGGACCGGGGGGATCCCGACGGAGATTCGCCAGTGCATCTTCACCGACAACGCCGCCGAGGTCGGCGGTGGGGTCTACGCCGACCAGGGCACCGCCCTCGTGATCGTCGGTTCACGCTTCACGCGCAACATCGCACGCAACGGGGTGGGCGGCGGACTGGAGGCGGATCGGTTGCCGGTCGACATCGTCAACACCGGCTTCTTCCAGAACCGATGCACGGATGCCGGTGGTGGGGCGCGGATTCGAGGCGGCGACGTCGTCGTCGCCAACTGCGTCTTCGCCGGTAACTTCGCGTACTGGCGGGGGGGAGGACTCGATGTCCACCAGATCGATCATCGGGTGGTGAACTGCACCATCGTCGACAACGAGTCCTACGAGACCGCCGGGGGAATCTGCGTGAATCCCGCCGGCCTCGTCGCCAACAGCATCGTTCGAGGGAATCATGCCGCTCGCTGGCCGGACATCGCCAATCGAAACGAGACCTGGATCAGCGATCTGCGATGGGCGAACGTCTCGGTCTGGGAGGGTGAAGTGCCGGGCCGGTTCGACGGCCCGGCCGGAATCGTCGACCGCCGGGGGCCCGATCAGGTCGGCGGCACCGGCGACGAGGACTACCGGGCCACCGGGTGTCTGCTTGGAATCGACGCTGGAGACGCGACGCTCGTTCCAGCGGATCGGGCGGACGTCGATCTCGACGGCGATCTCACGGAAGCGATTCCGCTGGACTACTTCGGACTCCCGCGGTTCGTGGACGACCCCTCGGTTCCGGACGGTCCCGAACTTCCCGGGGGGGCCGTGGACCTGGGGGCATCCGAGTGGAATCTCCGAGGCGTGATCTGCGCGCCGGAACTCGACTGCGATGGCAACGGCGTCGCAGACGCGTTGGACATCGCCACCTGTGACGGCGACCCCGGATGCCTCGACTGCAACGGCAACGGCCGTCCGGATCGCTGCGATCTGATCGATCGATCGGGCCCGTTCTTCCCTGCGGTGGGGTACTGGCGTTTCGAGGAGGACGGGACCAATCTCGGCTTCTCGAATCTGCAAGGCGACCTGCAAGGGGATTCCGGCGTGGTCGTCGACGTCGGGGTCGACGCGGTGCCGGGCATTCTCGGTGCGGTGAATCGGGGATCGCTCGAGATCGGCGACACCGGCTTCGTTCGAGTGCGGGATCCCGACCAGCGGTTCGCCATGGGTCGGGGGAGTTTCACGATCGAGGCGTGGGTCCGGCTCGACCAGCTCGGTGCCATGGGCGACCCCAGTCGTCGTCAGTACCTGGTCCAGCGGAAGCCCGGGGATTCCGGGGGCGCGAGGATGGACTACGCCTTCGTGGTCCAGGGAGGCAATCTGCCGACGGGCATGGATCGGCGGTACGGAAAGCCCTCCGGTCTGAGCGGCCGAGAGATGGTCCTCCAGTTCGGCGACGGGGCCGACACCTGGTGCGTCACCTCGTATCTCGAAGTCGAGGCCACCGGCTGGCATCACGTCAGCGTTGCGATCGACGCCCGTGCGGAGACGGTTCGCTTCGGAATCGATGGACGGTTCGAGACCATCGAGTACGAAGGGAGCGACGTCGACCGCTACGCCTGGCAGGGGAATCTCATCCTCGGCGCCCACACGAACAGCTCGGGGCAGTTCAATCAGCGACTTCGCGGCGCGATCGACGAGGTGAGAATCAGCCGAGGCGTCATTCCGGTCGGCGCC
>JAACEA010000463.1 GCA_009936695.1 Planctomycetia bacterium | reverse complement strand
GTTTAAAATCTTTTACAGCGATCAGCCGCCATTACTGGTAAGTGGTAGTACATCTTACAAGTCCAAAGAAGGTTTCTCTCCGATTCCACGTGGAAAGCGACTACAGGTGCGACGTCTGGCGGCAGTTGAAACACGCGATTTGATTGGAGGGACGAAGAAATCCATTCAACCAATTGCCCGTCGAGACTCATCGAATACACGTGACTGCACGAAAGAGAAGATGCGTGAATCGTGATTCCGGTGTACATATCTGGTACAGGCACAAATAAACAGGTGCAAGCAGGTGCGAGTTAAATGCGAATCAGTTGCAAACAGGTGTGAGAAAGGTGTGCAAACAGATGCGGAAACGGGCGATCTGTAATGCAGGCATATGCGTTTGTGTTACAGGTGCAATTCAGGGACCTCGCAGGCCTCGCCGTGTCGGTGGCCGCTGCGACCCGCCCGCTGGATCAACCGAGCGATCCCCTTCGGCGAACCGATCTGGACCACCCGGCGGATCGGCGAGAAATCCACGCCGAGGTCGAGCGACGACGTGCAGACCGCGAGGGTGATGGTCCCGTCCTTCAGTCCCGCTTCCACTCGCGTCCGGACCTCGCGGTCGATCGAACCATGATGCAGGGCGAGCCGCTCCATCCAATCGGGCCGCGCCTTGACGATCTCCTCGAACCACCGTTCGGCCTGCGAGCGGGTGTTGGTGAAGATGAGCGTCGGAACCTCCGGATCGAGGAACTCAAGCAACTTCGGGGCCATCCGCATGCCGAGATGCCCCGCCCAGGGAAGCGCCTCCGCATCGTCGGGCAGCAGGCTGCGCACCACGACCGGTCGATCGATCTCGTCGTGGACCACCAGTGGCGGCGACTCGTCGGAACCGACGCCGCAGAGTCGACGCGCCGCCGCGTCGGGATCCCGAAAGGTCGCGGAGAGTCCCCAGGTCCGGAGTCCCGGCGACATTCGACGCAGGCGGGCGAGCGCCAGTTCGACCTGCACCCCCCGCTTGGTCGCCATCAGTTCGTGCCACTCGTCGACGATCACGCACCGAAGGTCGCGAAAACGCCGCGAAGCGTCCTTCTGGGCGAGCAGCAGGCTCAACGATTCCGGCGTGGTGACCAGCGTCGGCGGAAGCCGTTTTCGCTGACGGGCCCGCTCCGCCGGGGTCGTGTCGCCGGTCCGAACCCCCACCGCCAGCTCGACGTCGAGTCCGGCGATCGGTTGCTCGAGCGCCGCACTGATGTCCCGGCCGACGGCCCGGAGCGGCGACACGTGCAGGACCCGGACGGTGTCGAGCGGGTCGCCCGTCGCCGCGTCATCGAGCATCTCCGCGAGCGGCCCGAACCACGCAGCCCAGGTCTTGCCGCTCCCGGTCGGAACGTGCACGAGCCCGCTGCGCCCGGCGGCGTACGCTTCCCACGTCCGTTCCTGAAATGCCCAGGGGGTCCAGCCACGCGCATCGAGCCACCGGCGGAGGCGTGCGATCCCCGGCTCGGCGGCGGTGGTCGGCGTGGCGTGCATCGTTCGATCGTAGGGGCGATCGCGTCCCGGGTGATCAGGAATCCTCGGGCTGGTCCGGCGGCGACGTCTTGCGGACGCCGAACCGCACGTAGAGCATGCTGGTGGCCACCATCAGCAGGCCGACACCGAGGGCCGAGATGACGCGATAGATCGTCGCCGCCCGCCCGAGGTCGATCACCAGGAACTTGACCGCCGTCACGCCGAGCAGTCCGAGCCCGAGGTGGCGAATCACCGGAACGTCCCGGATGAAGCCCGCGATCACCAGCCCGATCGCGTAGAGCCCCCAGAAGACGCTCAACGCGGCGTTCAGCGTGACGTCATCGGGGCCGAAGAAGTCGAGCAGGGCCAGCGACCCGAGCACGAGGCCCAGCACGATCGCTTCGAGCCCCGCGATCTGGACGAACTGATGTCGGTATCGCGGCCCGTCCACGTCATGGGCGGCGGCGCGAGGCCAGTCCCGAACGATTGCGCCGACGGCGAGGAGTGCGATCACGCCGCTCCAGAACCGCAGGTTCGCGGCGAGCGGTGCCGACGTCGAACACGAACTGGAGCCATCGAACGCGTCGAACAGCGAGACCAGGCCCCAGACCAGGGCCGCCATGGGCACCGCCCCCGCCGCGAGTGATCGACCGACTCGAAGCGGCGTCCGACCCGACATGAACACGAGGGCCGCACCCACGACCGAAACGCCGACGGTCGCCGCGAAGAGGTTGCCCACGGTCAGCGACCACGGCGTCGTGGCTGGAACGAACAGCAGCATCGCACCGCACGCACCCACGAGGAGGAACTGCGTGCTGCTCGCCCAGCCGACGATCCGGAGGTGACCCGGGGAGGGACCGGCGTCGGTCTTCCGAGCCAGGTCGATCATCATCGCCACGAGCCCCGCGAAGGGGATCATCGCCCACCCGAACAGTCCACCCGGCGAAGCGGGCTGGTTCATGCCCATGCCCGCATCGAAGCCCTGATGCTCCCCCACGAGCCGCACCAGAATCGCGGCCGCGATCAGAGTCGCCAGCAGGTTCAAGCCGAAGGCGGCGGACCATCCCGCGTGGTCACGACGGCCGCGTTGCACGACGAGGGCGGCGAGCGCCGGAATCCCCGCGACCACGATCGACAGCAGCGACCCGTCGTACGCGAAGTACATCATGGAAGCAACGAAGATCGGCCCGCCGATCCAGAGCGCGAACGAGGGCCCGACCGGAGTTCCACCGCCTGAGGGCGTCGCTCGAACCGGCCACAGGCGGGCGACGCCCGCGACGACCAGGAAGGCCAGGAGCGCCAACCACTGCTCGGAGACCGGCTCCCACTGCCAGCCGGTCCCGGCAAACCATGGATCGGCGTTGCGATTTCCGGCGTTCATGAAGACGACGATCGTCGCGGCGAACTGACCGAGCACGGCGATGATCAGCGAGCAGACCGCCACCCCCCGGCTTCGAAGTCGATGGGCGAGATACGCCGCGGCGAGACCGAGTCCGCACCAGGCGACCGGGATCGCGGGCCCCTCCAGCAGCAGCCCGGCGGCGACGAAGAGCAGCACCGCGGCCTCGACCCAGAGCACCAGCGACATGAGGTCGACCGCCCGCTCGCGTCGCCGCAACGGCGATCGATCCTCCGAAGGACGGATGGCATCGAGACCGGTTCCCGCCTGGAAGATCGCGACCATCGACAGGGCCGCGAGCCCCAGCGGAATCCAGCCCTCGAGCGTGTTCCATGCGACTCCGCCACCGCCGGCCGCCCGGACCGCGAGCGGCATCGCGATCGCGAACACCGCGGTCGACGCGAACCCGAGACCCGCGTTCCACTTCGAGGCGATCCCGCGTATCGCGGTGTGCAACGCCTGGGCGTGGACCAGGAGCCACCACCCGGATCCGATGATCAGGAGCACGGTGATCTCACCGCGATCGATCGAGAGGACCATCCAGGGGATCCCGGCCAGGAGAAGGATCGCGAAGGCGGGGACGCGGATGCGGAGGAATGGACGCGGCCGGATCGACGCGGCGACGAATGCGACGACCAGGAGGGCCGCGAGATAGAGACCGAGTCCGGTTGGTCCGCCGTCGCCGCCGGCGACGTAGGGCGCGAAGGCACCCGCGGCGATGCTCGTGATCCCGATCGCGACCGACGAGGAACGCGCGGTGACCACGATCCCGAGGATCGTCACCGCCCCCATCGTCACCAGCGCCCCGATCGGATCGAGCAACCCGAGAACGGCGCCCGAGACCCAGGCGTCGACATAGAGAATGCCGAGCCCGGCGAGGAACGGGCCGATCGCCGCCGCCTTTCCAAATCGCCGGTAGGCGAACTCGCCCGCCACCAGCAATCCGACGCCGAAACCGGCGAGCGTCAACGCCCGGACGATCGGTGGGATCTGTCCGATCCACCCCTGGTCGTAGGCGAGCTTCGCGAAGAAGAGCCCTGCAAGGATGACGATGACGCCACCGACCACCGCCATCACGCGGCCGCCGATCAGTTGTTCCATCTCCATCTTCGGACGGGCGTCCGCCCGGGTCGACGGCGGCCCCGAAGCGCGGCTGGTGAATCCGAAGTCGTCGGCGGCATCCTCCGCTTCGACGACGGCTTCGGATGCGTCGACATGCACCGTCGGCGGTGGAGGCGGAGATGAAGGTGGAGAAGACCGATCCGTCTCGGTTCCTCCAAAAAGAGCCGCGGCCGACGGGACGGTCGGAGTCGCCTCGTCGGCCGCATTGGCTGCAGCCTTCATGGCGGAGTCCGTGGACTCCGCATTGTCGGACGATTTCGAATCGAGGGACTCCAGAGGGTCCGATTCGTCGTCGTGTGCACCGATCACTTCTTCAAGGAGGTCCAGACGCTCGACCAGTTCTTGAAGCCGCTGTTCGATCCGATCGAGTCGGTCTTCGCTCGGCACAGGTGAACGCTACCCAACCGACCGACGCGGCGTCAAGCCTGCGCGGAGGTTCAGGCGGTTCGTCCTCGCCACGATCGACGCCCCGTCAGATGCATCACGAGACTCCACCACTGAATCACGGTGAGCAGGACGAGCGACGGCGCGTGCAACACGACGACGCGAGGATCCTGTCGGAACCGAGTCGCGATCACCGAACGCTGCACGCACTGCAGGCCGATCGCCGCGAGCGCGAGCCCGGTTGCAGGCTCCAGAAACGGGATTCCGAGGTCGAGAACCAGGTCGATGCCACCGAGCGCCACGACGCACCAGGGTGCCACGTGTCCCCCGAGGTGAAGCACCGTGAGCAGCAGCAGCAGCAGCACGTTGCCCAGTCCCTCGTATGCATTCTTGACGAATCCCGACCAGGTCTCGGCGAAACCCTCGTACATCCGGCACTCGACGATGTCGGTGGCGTCGAACACGTCCGTGGCGTGACCGCCACGGCGGAACATCCGCGGCAGCAGCACGCCGTCGTGCATCGATGATCGGATCGAGGCGTGTCCGCCGATCTCCATCCACGCATCACGACGCACGAGCATGTACTGCCCGCACGCGGCGCTCGCGGCGGGGTCGAGGCTGTTGCGCATGCGACCGAAGGGCAGGTACGACATCAGGATGAAGTGGATCAGCGGAATCACCATCGCCTCGCCGAGTCCACCGGTCCGTTCCCTGGGAAACGCCGAGAGCAACGCGGGCTCGGGGTTGGCACCGGTGCGTCGACGCGCCGCGGCTCGCGTTCGCATCAGGGCGTCCGGCGCGAGTCGGACGTCGGCATCGATGAGCAGCATCCAGTCCGAGGTCGCCTGGCGCCCCATCGCATCGCATGCGTGCTGTTTCCCGTTCCATCCCGACGGAAGCGGCCTCGTCTCGGCGGCGCGGACCCGGGGATCCTCGGCCACGAGGCGAGCGAGGATCGCGGGGGTCTCGTCCTCGCTCCCGTCGTCGTACACCAGCACGGTCGTCTTCGATCCACCGTCGGCATCGGCGGACCGGAGCACCGCCCGCACGCATTCCTCGAGATTCGTCGCTTCGTCCCGGGCGGGGATGCACACCGTGAGGGACCAACCCGGATCGTCTTCGACCGCCACGGGGGCGACCGCGAAGCGGCGGAGATTGAGGAGTGAGAACGCGAGGGCGAATCCGCAGATCACGACCGCGACCATCATCCACCAGACGAGGACGGAATCCGTCGCCGACGGTGCCTGGGCGATCCACAACGTGCTCGCGGGCGACGCCGTCATCCGGCCGCCTCGGAAGGACCACGACGCGTCGCACCGATGCCGCCCTGCTTCCCGCGAAGCCGAAGCCAGGCATCCATCACCGGATTGATCCTCGCGGCCCCGCCCGCGACGAGTTCGAAGGCGTCCGGATCCCGCTCGATGGCCGCCGACGAGAGTCGTTCGGTCGTGGCGGTGAAGGCTTCCGACATCCGCCGATGCCAACCGGCGGTGGTGTCGACCGTCGGCGGATCACACGCCTCGACCGCGACCAGCATCTCGGGGCGGGCGTCCTGCCAGAACACGTATTCGATGGCCACCGTCACCACGGTGGGCGTACCCGGAACGGCGGCGGCGATCGCCGCGGCCCCCGGTCGAAGTCGGATCGGGGTCCGTGGATCCGTGAACCGGCCCTGCGGCGTCAGTCCCAGGAGCGACTCGGGCCGGTCGGCGAACCGATGCAGTACGTGGTCCCGCATCAGTTCGAGCGACACCGGATCGTCCGGATCGATCCCGAACGTCCCGAGCCTTCGAAAGAACTTGAACCGCTGCAATTGATCGCGTTCCATCGGGAGGAAGACGTCGCGGTCGGGCAGAAATCGATTCCAGAGCATGAGACCGGCGAGCGGGTCCCACCACGAGGCATGCGTGAACAACGCGATCGCCGGGGTCCGCGCGGACGCCAGCGACTCCATGACCGTCCTGCTCCCCCGCAGCAGACGAACGCCGTGGAATCGCCTCGAGATCAGACGCCCCGCGTATCCGGCGAAGAAGCGGCGGAAGCGCGGAGAGCGAATCTCCGAGATCAGCCCGTCGTCATCGGTTCCGGACATGCCTGCTCCTGCATCGAACCGGATGAACGCGGGTCACCGATCCCGAGGTCCTCGGCGGCGGCGATCGCGGCGGTCACGCCGCTCATCAGCACCATCGGGACACCCGGCCCCGGATTCGCGCTGCCTCCGGCAAGATACAGGTTCCGCAGGACGCGACTCCTATTCCGGGGCTTGAAACCGCCGGCGAGCCGTCCGTGACTGGCGAGACCGTAGATGGCACCGCCTTCCGCGTTGTACATCCGCTCGATGTCCTCGGGGGTGAGGTGCTTCTCGACCACGATGTGGGACTCGAGATCCTCCATCCCCATGCGCTTCAACTTGTCGATGATCACCGGCCGGTACTGCTCGAGCAGACCGCCGCGACCGTGCCATTCCTGTCCGGGACGAAGATACGGGGTGTGGATCAACGCGTAGAGCGCCTCGCCACCCTCCGGCGCCTGTCCGGGATCGGTTCGACTCGGCACCGCGAGATAGACCGACGGGTCGCGGGCCGGAATCCCGCGATCGTAGATGTCCGCGAACTCGTACGCGGGATCCTCGCTGAAGAGGAAGTCGTGGTGGAGCAGATGGTCGTACTGACGATCCAGGCCGAGGTAGAAGACCACGCCGCTGCAGGCCGGGGTGTACCGACGTCCGATGCGAGCCTGTTCGTTCAAGGACGTGTCGTCGCCCATGAGATCGCGGTAGGTCCGCTGGACGTCGCAGTTGCTCACGATCAGGTCCGCGTCGATCATCCGGCCGTTCTCGAGCTCCACGCCGGTGGCCCGCTTGCCGTCGTGGATGATCCTGGCGACCCCGTTGCCGAGGATGATCTCGGTCTCCTCCTCCTCGAGGATCCGGGCGAGGCTTCCGGCGATGTTGCGGGTGCCGCCCATCGTGTAGCAGCAGCCGTGGTCCGCCTGGGCCGCGGCGATCAGCGTCAGGATCGCGGGGGCGAGGAAAGGACTCGATCCGACGTACTGCAGGAAGTGCTCGCACATCTGCGCGACGTGCGGCTCCTTGATGTGCTTGAGGATCGTCTTTCCCACAGTGGAGTGCATCCGCATCGCGAGCACGTCCTTGAGAATGCCCGGCTCCGTGGTCGGCGTCGCCCGCATCATGTCGGGAATGCCGCCGATGTCCTTGTAGAAGAAGACCTTCTCGCTGAGCCCGTACATCCGTCGGCTGTAGTTGATGAACGACTTCCAGCCGGCACCGACGCCCTGTCCCGGATACTGCCGATCGAGGGCGGCCGCCATGACGTCGACGTCGCCCCGCAGATCGATCACCGTGCCGTCCTCGTACATGCACCGCCACTGCGGATCGAGGTCGACGATGTCGACATAGTCCGAGACGGTCCGTCCGGTCCGCTCGATGATCCCGCGGATGACCTGGGGCATCGTGAGGATGGTGGGCCCCATGTCGAAGGTGAACCCGCTCTCCTCGAGGATGTTCATCTTCCCGCCGAGGTGCTTGTTGCGATCGATGATCGTGACGTCGAGCCCTCGGGTCCGGAGTTCGACCGCGGCCGAGAGTCCGGCCAGTCCTCCACCGATCACCACGGCTCGAGTTCGTTCCTTCGACATTCGTCTTGGCTCCGTTGCCTGGCCCCGCATGAGCGGGATTTCCAGAAAATCACATCCGACCCCTCGGGGTCGGTTCAGTCGGCGTCTGCGGGCGGCACGACGCCGCGCCCCCACCATCGAACCAGTCCTTCGAGAAATCGCTTCGCCCGGGCATCCGGCTCGCCCGTGGGCGGGCGGAGACGACCGGTCCGCGTGACCATCACCGGCCTGGTCATCGCGAGCAGGCCTTCGATCCCGCGGCTCACGCCCCAACCGCTCTCGCCCACCGGGGCGATGGAGGTCGCGGGATGGGCCGAAGGGACGAGGCAGTCGTTGATCGTGACCAGTCCACCCCCGAGCTTCGGCACGAGCCGATCGGCGTTCGCTTCATTTCGGGTGTAGACCGCGGTGGCGAGATGACGCCCGCCACGGCGATGAAGGTCGAGCAGATCCCCTCCTTCACGCCACGCCCGGACCGCGAGCAGCGGCCCGAAGTGGTCGGCGGAGAAGGCCTCGGCCTCGACCGGGCAGTCGAGCACGAGCTGCGGACGGACCCGGAGATCGTTGTGCCGATCCGGAGACATCGCGGCGATTCTTCCGCCGCGGGCCACGGCATCTTCGACGAGACGACGATGGTGCTCCGCGGCGGCGAGGTCGACCATGGGTCGGAGTCCGGCGCCGGCCGCGAGGGGAACGATCGCGGCGGCGAACGCCGCGGCCACGTCCTCGTGCACGAGCACCCGTCGCGGCGCCATGCACGTCTGTCCTGCGTTGAAGACCACTGCGTTCCAGATCGACCGCGCGGCGAGCACGGGGTCCGCGTCGGCGAGCACGATCGCCGAGTCGCATCCGCTGAGTTCCAGCGTGGTGGGCAGCATGCGATCCGCGGCGGCGGCCGCCACCCGCCGTCCCACGGAGGTCGAACCGGTGAACACGAGATGGTCGAGATCCGGATCCGCGAGCAACGCGGCGCCGGCTTCGCGGTCGGAGCCGGTCGACTCCAGCACGCCGTCGGGAAGCCCCGCGGCCCGAGCGAGTTCGATCAGTCGAGCCTGGGATCGAGGCGAGCGTTCGCTGGGCTTGACGACGACCCGGTTGCCGGCCATCACCGCCTGCAGGATCTGGATCCCGAGAAGCTGGATGGGATAGTTCCAGGTCGCGATGATTCCGACCCGGCCGAGCGGAACCCGTCGGACCCGCGCGGACTGACCGAACATCCACCAGGGGCGACCCGGCAGTCGTCGGTCCGCGAGCAATCGTCCACCTCGGCGCGCGTGCCAGCGGGCCGACGCGACCAGCGGCATTACTTCCGCGACCAGGGTCTCCCACTCCGGCTTTCCGATCTCCTCGGCCACCAACGCCCCGATCCGGGCACGGTCGGCGGCCACCAGCCGTCCAAATCGGCCGGACCATGCCTTTCGCTCGACGAGCGACAGCCCGTTCCCGACGATCGATGTTCTCGTCGAGGCCGACTCGGTGTCAGCCCCCGGCGCGGCGGCATCGGAAGCGACGGGCCGCGCGGCACGCCGGGAATCGTCATTCTGAACTACCGGCGCCACGGGTCCGTCCAACCCGGCGGCGCTCAGTTCCGTCGACATGCTTCAGCTCCTCGAATGGACCGGTCATCCACTCGATTGGGGTAGTCTAACCGCCGTTTCGTCGCCGAACCGATCCGGATGCATCCGACCGCCGAACGCATCCATCTCCCCCCGAAAGCGAACCGATCGACATGATCGCAGCCGACCCCACGAGATCGACATCCGGCCGTCCCCGCATCGCCATGGTGGGCGGAGGTCCTGGTGGCCTCTCCGCGGCCATGCTGCTGGCTCACGCGGGTGCCGACGTCACGATCCACGAAGCACGACCAAGGCTGGGGGGTCGCACCCGTCGCACGCAGGTCGGTGACTTCGCCTTCGACACGGGGCCGACCTTCTTCATGATGCCGTGGGTCCTCGAGGAGATCTTCTCCGCCTGCGGCCGCCGGCTCGCCGACCACGCCGAACTGCATCGGCTCGATCCGATGTATCGACTGCTGATCGGTCGCCCGGACCAGGATCCGCTGCAGGTCGACGCCACGCAGGACGTCGACCGCATGGCCCGGACCCTCGATGCGATCGAACCGGGCGACGGCGCCGCCTTCCGCAGGTTCATGGACGACAACCGCCGCAAACTCGAGTTGATGACGCCCCTGTTGCGGCGACCGATCCGATCACCCCTCGACCTGATGACGCTCGACACCTTGAAGGTCGGCCCGCTCCTCAAGCCGTGGCAGTCGGTGCACGGCAATCTGAGCGGCTACTTCAAGAACGAGCACGTCCGGCTCGCCCTGTCCTTCCAGAGCAAGTACCTCGGCATGAGCCCGTTCGAATGTCCGGGGCTCTTCTCGATCCTGCCGTTCATCGAGTACGAGTACGGCGTCTGGCATCCCAAGGGCGGGTGTAACGCCTTGATCGACGCGATGGCCGAGGTCTTCGTGGAACTCGGCGGGAGCATCCGGCTGGACGATCCGGTCGAGGCCATCGACTTCGACGGGAAGCGGGCCACCGGGCTGCAGTCGAAGTCGGGACGCCATGATTACGACGAAGTCGTGGTGAACGCGGACGCCACCTGGGCGATGAAGAACCTGATCCCGGCGAACCTCCGTCGAAAGTGGTCGGACCGGAAGATCGACGCCAAGAAGTACTCCTGCAGCACGTTCATGCTCTACCTCGGCCTCGAGGGCGAGGTGGACCTGCCCCACCACACGATCTACACCTCCCGAACCTACCGCGAGAATCTCGAGGACATCGGCGCCGGCCGCCTCACCGAGGACGCGTCGACCTACGTGCACAACCCTTCGCGAATCGACTCCAGCCTCGCCCCGGAGGGGAATACGTCCCTCTACGTCCTGGTTCCGACCCCGAACGACGGTGGCACCATCGACTGGGAGACCGCCGGGCCCGCCCTTCGGGAATCGACGCTCGACAAGCTCGGCGACGTGTTCGGAATCCCGGACGTTCGTGGACGCATCCGGGCCGAGAAGATGGTCACGCCCATCGACTGGAAGAACGAGCGGATCAATCAGGGTGCGACATTCAATCTCGCCCACGGGCTCGACCAGATGCTCCATCGCCGACCCCAGCACAAGCTCGAGGACGTCGACGGCGTCTGGCTGGTCGGCGGCGGCACGCACCCGGGATCGGGACTTCCGGTGATCTTCCTGTCCTCCCAGATCACCTCGGGACTCCTTTGCGAGCGTCACGGACTTCAGGAACCATGTGCGTGGCGGCCCGTCGCGGACGCCATCGGCGCGGTCTGATCCGGTTCGTCGTAGCATTCCCGCGTGGAACTCACCTACTCGACGTATCTTCGCATTCCCGAACTTCTCGCCCTTCAGGTCCCCGAATCGGATGGACCCGAACACGACGAGATGCTGTTCATCGTCATCCACCAGGTCTATGAACTCTGGTTCAAGCAGCAGATCCACGAAACCGAGGGGCTTCGGGGGATGCTCGACGCCGACGATCTCATCGGTGCGGAAGCGACGCTCGGACGGATCCTCACGATTCTGAAGACCATGGTCGGCCAGATCGACGTGCTGGAGACCATGACGCCGGTCTCGTTCCTCTCGTTTCGCGACTTCCTCGCGAGTTCGAGCGGCTTTCAGAGCGTGCAGTTCCGCGAGTGGGAGTTCATGCTCGGTCACAAGCGGGATCGCCCGCTGGCCAACTATCCGGATGGGTCCGAGGAACGGCGAACGCTCGAGCGCCGACTCCTCGAGCCATCCGTGTGGGAGGGCGTGCTCGGCTTCCTCTCCCGCAACGGCGTGAAGGTTCCGGCCGAAGCGTTCGCCGAGGGGACCGAGCCGACCCGGGCCTGCGAAGCGATGCTTCCGGAACTCATCCGCATGTATCACGAACTGCCGAGGCTCCGAGGCCTCTGCGAGCTGCTGGTCGATCTCGACGAGGGCATCCAGGAATGGCGATATCGACACGTGAAGATGGTCGAGCGGACGATCGGGTTCAAGCGCGGCACCGGTGGGTCGCCGGGCGTGGGGTACCTTCAAAAGACCCTGTTCCAACCGCTGTTTCCCGACCTCTGGACGATTCGGACCGAGCTTTGACGGCGAACTCCCCTGCTCCGGCCTGAATTGGGTGGAATCCGGAGTTCGCTCGGATACATTCGGAAGTCAGGAGAAAGTCATGAAACGAAGATCTGGATCCGCCGCGGCGATGGCCGCGGTCGTCATCGCCGCCCCCGCGTTCACCCAGAACCAGACCGACACGATCTCCCCGCTGGTGGCTGGAGGCGTCCCGTTCCGGGTCGAGATGGAACTCGTCGACTGGATCGGCGACGATCTTCCCGCCATTCATTCCGCGGCCTACGCGATGCTGGACGAGCAGCTGCTACTGGTCGGTGGCAAGACCTCCGGGCTCCACAACTTCACCTGCGACCCCGATGTGAACTGGCCCGCAGCCGATTTCAACGGCGCGCTCATGGTGGTGGACTTCAAGACCCGCGACACGTTCACCCGGCCGCTCGCCGACGCCGCGTCCGGGCTGCCCCCGAACCAGATCGCGTCCCTCTCCTCGAGCAACTCCCTCGCGCACCAGTCGGGCGAGCGGCTCGTGAGCATCGGTGGGTATGGCGTCGATGCGGACGGCGACTACGTCACGTTCTCGACGCTTCGCGTCCTCGACGTGGCCGGCGTCATCGGCTGGGTTCGCGGCGATCGGACCCAGCTCGCCGACCACATCCGCTTCCACGAGGCACCGAAAGACGCCCCGCCCGACTTCTTCACGATC
>JAACEA010000462.1 GCA_009936695.1 Planctomycetia bacterium | reverse complement strand
TCCGGGGCATGTCGGGGCGATTGACGTTTCGAATCGGGGTTTCGTCTTTTCCCGCCGCAGGTGGTCAGCCTCGTCGAGTGACCGTGTCCTGACCGGGAAGCCGTCCACCGTTCTTCAATTCGAGATGCCGACTCCGGGGAGTTCAGAGATGTCTGCTGCACGCGTCGCGACCGGTCCCGATCGGGCTGGTTCGGGCCGCGTTTCTTCGCCGCCATTCACTCGTTTCGTCACGTCACCCGAAAGGATCTGCCCTTGACCACACCCCTTCCCGCCGACGATCTCAATCCGAACATGTGGATCACGCTTCGCGAGCGGCTCGATGCCGATGGGCGGCCGATCGAGTCCGGCGGCTTCGATGTCGTGACCGGTGGCTCGAACGAGGATGGCGACGATGATTCGAACGAGGCCACCGTCGTGGCTCGTGGATGCCCGGTTCCTCCCGGCACCCCGCTCCGGCTGCTCGCACCGAGCGTGCCCTACCTCTATGTCGCGGTGCTCGGCCCCGACGGGGAGGAGGTCGGTCCGGTGATCCTCGACATCCGCAAGCACCCCGTGGTGCGGCTCGACGAGGCGGTCCCGGAAGCGATCCAGCGATTCGCTCGAGCCCGGGCCCGGAAGGCCCGTCGCCAGGCGGTCCGCGAGGCGGAGGAGAAGGCGATGCAGCGGAAGTACCTCTCGCAGGCGTTCAAGCACGTTGGCGATTCGAACCCGGAAGGCGGTGCCGGTCCGAGCGAAGCCGATGGTGACGCCCGGGGCCACGTGACTGATCGCCGCCGGGGATCTGGGAAACACCGGAAGCGCGAGGGTGGTTCCGGTCAGGACGATTCCGGTCAGGACGACGGTCCGGATGCGTCCGACCACTTCGACCTGATGTGAGTTTCTCAGGATCACAGGCACTCGACGTCGTCGGGTCCGGGGCCGTGGCGGCGGACGAATCGTCACGAACCGTCCATCCAATGCACGGTCTGGCCCGGCCCGGCGCGTCCAAGTGCCAGTTCAAGTCCTCGTTCAAGTTCCAGCGATCAAGAACCTCCTTCTGTCTTCTCCGTTTTCAAACGTCCGTCGTCTTCACCCGATTCGAAAAGAGGCCTTCCCGCATGACCGCCCAGACGCCCGACCGCATCCGCTTCCGACCCGGCGGTGCCACGCACCCACTGTGTGAGAACCCGCTCGACCAGTTCCTTCGTGCCCGAGGGCTGAAGAAGTCCCGGGGTCGAATGATGTCGACCGCCAACTGGCGTGGCTACGTCGCCACCTGGCTGCTGCACGGTGACCGACTCTGGCTGACGAACGTCTCCTCGAACGGATCGATCGTGGATCGGCGTCGATCGAAAGCAAAGGCGGAAGCGGAAACGGAGGTGGACGTTCCGGGCGAGTTGGACGGTCGCCCGTTCTCGGTCGACGGCCTGTTCCCCGACGAGGACCGTCCCCCCGAGACGCCGGTGTTCGCCAAGTGGTACTCCGGCGAGCTCCGAATTCCCGAGGGTGAGATGCTTCGATACGTGCACGGTGGCTACGGCACCACCTACGAGCGCGACCGGTTGATTCTGATCCAGCGTGGTCGCCTCGTTCGATCCTGGGTCCGCAGGAACGATCCACCCCCGAGCCCCGAAGAACAACTGCAGGCGTTCAAGGAGCGTCAGGCGTTGCGCCGAAAGCTGCAGGGGAAGCGTGACGCGAACGAAACCGAGGGCGATGTGTGAATTCGTGCGCGGGGTGTACGGCCTCGTTCACCCTGCTTCCGGTCGCCAGCTTCGTGCAACGCATTCACGAAGTCGGTGGAAAACTCGACCGTGTTTCGGTGGATGACCGGCGGAAAACCGGTGAGTTGACGGCGTGGCAGCGCACGCCGACCGCGACGTGGCACAATCGCCATCGAAGGTTCTCGGAACCGATCAGTCGTCCGCCTCGTGTTCGGCCATGAGTGAGAGATGATGAGAGAAGGGCTGGGGGCGAGGCGGCGACTGATCGGTTTCGGGTTTCCTTCGCATCGCATTGAACCGCGAGCAGTTCGCACCGACATGACCAGACCTGTGGTTTGAAGGCACGTTCACGTGCCGAGGGATCGCATGGAATCTCATGGAATCTCATGGGATCTGATGGGATCTCATGGAATCGCATGGTCTGGCGGGGACACACGGACGTGTCCCGGTGCTTTCGACGACTCGAGCCAGGGAAGGCCGACCGCATGACGACCCCGATTCCGATGGATGATCTCCGCCCCGACTGCTGGGTGACGATTCGCGACGAGATCCAGGACCTTGAACTTCCACCGTTCGCCGGCGGCGACGTCGACTTCCGTCTGATGTGGCGGCAGATGCGGGCGAGGACCCCGGTGAAGCCCGGCACGCCGATGCGGGTGATCGCCGTGGACCTGCCCTTCCTCTATCTCGTGGTCCTGAACGCGGAGGGCCAGGAAAACGGCCCGCTGATCCTCGACCTCCGTCGGCACGCCGTGGTCGGGATCTGCACCAGCGTACCGGAGGCGATCCTCGAATTCGCCGACGTGAAGCTGCGTTCGAACTACGAGCACTCTCTGGCCACCGCCGCGACCGAAGCCGCGGTCGAAGCGAAGGCGGAGCTCGTCAAGCTCGACCTGCTGTCGGAAGCGACGGAGACGGGCGGCGAAGGAGGCGGCGAGGCGCACGCGGAAACAAGCGTGAAGCCGAACAACCGCGACTCCCGTTCCGCCAATCACCGACAACACGCCGAGTCGTCATCCGAGGAGCACCCGCCCTACGACAACGGCGACGAAAGCGAACCGACGGACGAAGACTCTCTCGACCGCTGGTTCCGCGGCGATGAAGACGGTGAGGCTGCGTGAACATATCTTTGGATTCGTCACACGCGGTCCACCTTCTAGCGACGCGTTCGGAACTGGAGTGATCCACGGCCTTCGGTGATGTCGATGCCGGTCGGAATCTCACCCGTTGATCGGAAGTAGGTCAGAGCGGTTCGCTTGTTGAGTACCGGCTTGAGGAACTGGGGTTCGATGTCCGGCAGCGAAACGACCTTTGCGGTCAAAGATGGTCGCGTCCGCAGCAGATCCGCATCCAGTTCCGGTGATCGAACCCGAACCCCGTCCGGAACCGC
>JAACEA010000461.1 GCA_009936695.1 Planctomycetia bacterium | reverse complement strand
TCGCGGAGACGACGGTTGGAGAAGTCCGGGGATCCGTGCAGCAGTCGACGCACGAGGCGACGACGACGAATCCAGCGGACCGAAGCCACCGCCGCCAGCCCGATCGCGAAGACGACGATCCCGATCCAGATGTAACCCGCGGGCCCCAGCTGGAAGTAGCGGTTGACCCGCTTCGCCGTCTCGCTGATCCGCTCGACGACGCCACGGCCACCGCCACCGACCAGACCACCGAGCCGATCCGCGAGGGTCGCCTGACTGGTGCCGTCGAAGGTGACGAAACGGCTGGTCCAGAGGAAATCCGCACGATCGTAGATCCAACGCCAGTCGTCGGCCCAGCTCCGACGCGACGCCTGGAGTTCCTCGAGCACCCGGGTGTTGGTCGGATCGAATTCACGCCATGACCATCGGCCCGTGCGCACCTCGACCCAGGCGTGCGCATTCGACTCCCGCACGATGTAGCGGGCGAGTCGTTCATCGAACTCCACCGCGACGAACCCCATCACGACCCGGCACTCGATGCCGATCGACTGGCAGAGACCCGCGAGTCCGGACGCGAAGAACTCGCAGTGGCCGAATCGATGCTCGGTCAGGAACGCGTAGATCGGATCCACCCCGCGCCGCTGCACGAAACGGCGGAGGTCGAGGGCGTATCGGAAGTCCTCGCCTCGAAGATAGTCCGTGAACGTCTCCGCGATCCGTCGATTCCGCCGCCACTTCGCCTCGTCGTCTCCGGCCGGGGCGGGTTCGAGCAGCTCCGGCGCACGTTCCCCGAGGACTCGAAGGGCCTCCTCCCGGACTCCGGGAACGTCGAACCGGGGCGGGCGAACCGGTGGATTCGCGTCGCCCGCGATCGAGGCGATCGTCTCCGGCGTCGGATTGGGGGCGATCTTGAGTCGATAGGTCGCGAAACGATCGAGCCCTCCGCCGACGTTGTCCTCGATCTCGAGATTCGCGGGATCGAGCGTGAAGGTGCGGGCCTGATCGCAGGCGATCGCGACCGGCGCCCAGCGGGCGAACACCCGGGAAGTCGCGAGGGAGCGCATGGTGACGGTCTGGGTGTAGAGACTTCGGTCGACCGTCTCGACCCCGAGCGGCATGAAGTCCTCCGGATCACCGCTCGTGGTCACGGTCCGACGAAAGCGGCGGGTCTCGGCCGCGATCCAACGGCGGTTGGTCGGGTTCCAGCGGTCGAGGACCGCCCCGCGGAGCCGAAGCGGCTGCGGCCACTGGATCGGCACCCCCTGCGGATCCGACCACTGGACGGTCAGGACCTCGCGGTTGCTCTGCTCGATCTGATCGCTTCGGGTCAGGTCGACCGTCGGCGAGAATCCGGTTCGCGTGCCGAGCGCCACCAGCCCGGCGTCGCTCGGCCGGGGGAAGATCAGGAACACGCTCGTGGCCAGGGCGGCGGCCACGATCACGCAGGCCCCGACGAGCAGGCGGAACTGCGCGACCGGACTCCGACCGAACGCGGGCTCGACCGGAGGAATCGCGACGTCCGCCACCAGATCCCGTCTCTCGTCGCGAGCGTGGTCGAGCCCCGCTCGAAGCCGGTTCAACATCACCACGTGGACGGTCTCGATCGCGAAGACCACCACGATGACCCCGAGCAGCAGCTGGAAGGAATAGAGACAGGCGGCGACCACCCCGACCACCGACATCACCACCGCCTGCCGATCCTCTCGCGCCCCTCGACGGCCGAAGAGACGCAGCACCGCGAGGCAGCAGGAGAGACGACCCACGATCGCCATCGTGGTGCTCGGATCCGGATTGTCGAGGAAGGACAGGATCGACCAGCCGAACACCCCGATCGCCAGGACGTTGATCACCCAGGGAGGGAAATGTCGACCACGCGGGCCGTCGCTGACGTAACCACTCGCGACCGTGGCGGCGCCGAGGATGAACAGGAGTTCGAACTGCTGCAACGCCACGGTGAACGCGGCGACCGCGAGCAGGACCTGGATGCGGAGATGACGACGGTAACGGGCGAGCGGCGTCATGCGGCGGCCTCCGATCCCGTCGCCGAGCCTTCGCGATCGGAGTCGTCGGCCGCCGCGGTCGCTTCCGGCCGACGTTCCATGAGGTCGTCCATGTTGGCGGGCAGGAGATGCCAGCAGCGTTCGTGACCGATGGCCACGTCGACGCGATCGACGTGGATCGCGACCATGGCCGCCACGTTCGAAGCCGGCACCGCCAGCGCCCGATCCTCCCGCGTCTCGTCGAGATCGATCGATGCGAGATGCGCGAGCATCCGATCGAGATGCCGTCGTCCGCCACGGATGGGGATCTCGGGGAGATCGATGCCGGCGATCCGCAGACCGACCTCGACCCCGTGCCGGATCGAGGATTCCGCGAGCGACGCCGCGAAGGTGATCGCCGCCTCCTCCCGTTCCCGCGGATCGACGCCGGCCTCGAATCGGAGCCGGTCGGTCGGTCGTCGCAGGTCGAGCAGCACGATGAGTCGCGGCGGCGCGGGAATGGCCCGCTGGATCACCACCGGATTCTCACCGGCCCGCGACCGTTTCCAGGCCACGGAGCGAATGCTGTCCCCCGGGCGGTATTCACGAAGACCCGCGTATTCTCCGGCGGACCCGAGTCCCGATCCGGCCCGCCCACCGCCGACGCCACCACCGAGCAATCGGTCGATCTCGTTCTCGCGGATGGGGAACGTCCGGGGAAACACGAGCGTCTCCATCTCCTGCCGAACCGTGACCGACTTCCCGACCAGGCCGAAGGGGAAGCTCGACCTCGCCTCGAACGCGTCGAATCGCATGCGGCCGCGACGCCGGGGCACGAAGACCGCCTCGCCATGGACGACCTCTCCGGGACCCGCGTGCATCACCCAGGCCGAAGCGGGATCGGCGTACGTCCACCAGCCGTCGGCTCGATCCCCGCCTCGTCGGGATTCGGTGATCCGCACGTCGAACAGCGGCAGGTACCGACTTCCCCCGCGGACCGAGTAGCGGACCACCAGCGGACGATCGACGCGACCGTTCACCGGATCGAGTCGTCGCATGGTGAGCCGGAACAGGGCGCCACCACTGGTCAGCCCGCTGATGACGACCAGGGAGAGCAGGAATCCGAAGATCCAGACGAGCAGGTTGTTCGGACGCACCGTCGAGGCGAACCCCACGAGCATCGTGACGCCGAGGTAGAGACCGCCCGCGAGATTCAGGTGGTATCGATACCGCATGCGTGCCGGACCTCCGATCGAATCGCGAACCGGCCGTGGGTCAGCGGTAGATCGCCGAGTCCTTGGGGAGCCTGATGTCGAAACTGTCGAGTTCCCGTTCCGATTCGGTCTGCATCGAGCCACCGGCCCGACCGCTTCCCGGCTTCACCACCACGAGGAGCCGGACCGAGTCGGAATCGAAGGGAAGTTCGAAGACGTTCGCGGTGTAGCTCGCGCCGCCCATCGCCGCCTTGAGTTCCCATTCCTCCTCGAGGAACCCGGCACCGAAGTCGCTGATCGCCAGCCGGATCGTGCCGTCACCCCCGCTGTTCGCGGTGGCGACGATCTTGCGGCCGAGTGACTGCGGGTCGCGGATCGCCTCGACCCGGACCCCCGGCGTCCCCCGATCGGCGAGCCTGGGATCGTCCTTGTCGACGAGTTCGATGGTGTTGTACGCGCCGACCACCGCACGTCCCTTGAGGACGTAGCCGCCGCATCCACCGAGCAGCGTGACGCAGATCGAGAGGAGAACCGCTGGCAGCGATGAAGGAAGTCGGAGGGAGTGGTGGATTCGCATGACAGGATTCCTCTTCGCGGTGATCTCGGTGGCGGTTCACGGTCCCGACGAACAAGCACACGTTTCTCAGGTTATCAGGGTGGCGACCACCGCCACGACGGCGAGCGCGAGCATCAGCAGCCCCACGACGGTGCCCGCCACGCGAACCACCGCGTTGAACCGCCGGATCCGGCCCGCACCCGCGAGCACGTCCCGAACCTCGTCGGGCGGCGAGCCGACGTCCACCTCGTCCCAGTCGAGGTGCGAGGCGACGGCGGCCCGGTTTTCGAGCGTCCGTCGCGCATCCTCCCCCGCGGCCTCGGCGACGAGCAGCACCCAGTCCGGCGGATCGACGTCGTGACGCCGTTCCACGACGGCGGGAATCCCCTCCTCGTCGAGAATCAGGCGGACGGCATCGAGTTCACTTCGACCGACCGCGGAGGCGAGCACCACCGGTGGACGGGCAAGCGGATCGTCATCGAACGGATCGAGCGGATCGGATGCATCACTCATCGCGCGGCCCCCGGCTCGAGACCCCTGGCGAAGTCCATGGGATCGACGCGATCTTCGGGCCCGATCGCGACGTCGCCCCGCACCAGCCGCCAGCCATCGATCTCCGCGGCCCGGAATTCGATCGACGTCCCCGCGGCCCGGCCGTCCATCGCACCGCGAAGCATCCGTCCCGTGCCACCGTCTTCCGTGGTTGAATCGACCTGGATCCACGCGTGCTCGGTTCGACCTTCCGCATCGGCCCCCAGCGGAACCCCCGCCAGCAGGACGAGGCCTTCCGGCGTCGAGGCGCTGGCTTCGACCGCACGGCTCCAGCCACGGCGGGCGATCGCCGAAGACCGCGCGGTCGCCGCGTCACTCCGGTAGATGGAGGCGTCCGGTCGCGAAAAGTGCGCCACCGCATCCGCGGGCCAGGTCCAGATCTTCTTGAAACTGCCCTTCGGTTCGATGTCGCACACCGCGGCTCGACGGGCCCGGAGCGGATTCGGCGTCTCCTGTGACAAGGCGGTCCGGTCCGCGTCGTCGCCGAGACTCTCGGGGTCGAGCGCCTCGATCGCCTCCCGCCACGGAATCATGGCGATGTCGATTCCGGGCCCGATGGAATAGGGAACCTCGGGCGGCGGCGGACCGTCCTCGAGCAGGAGCCCGGCGAGCGCATCGAGGATGCGGGATGCCGCGGGAGCACTGGCCCCCGGCACCTCGAGGAGTTCCAGTTCCGGCAACCCGCAGCGAAGCAGACCGCGCGTGAAGAGCCAGACCGTCCCCTGATCGAGATCCTCGGAGGTCGAGACCGCCTGGACCCGCCAGAGCACGTCCTCCGGCGGACCGAGTTGGGCGTCGAGGATCTCCCCGTCGATCTCCGGCCCGTCGAACCACCGTCCGGTCGAAGCGTCGAGCACCGCGATCGAGGCTTCGTGTGCCGTTGCGATGCCGACCAGCTTGCCCCAGTCGAGTCGCGGATCCGACCGCTCGAGCAGGGATTCCACGATGAGGGTGAATCGGGAGTCTCCGACCCGGCCGACGATCGCGGGCGGCACTTCGTCCATCCGCTTGGTCCGCTCCAGCGAGATCACCACGGGGGCGTCACGTCCCGGCACCCGGACCACGACCGACCATGGGTTCCGTTCGTCCGCGGAAGGCAGGAATTCGAGCACCTCGACCGAGGCGTCGAGCACGCCGGCCAGTCCCGCGAGGAACGCATCGGCTTCGAAAGGCGCGTCGACCGAAAGCGGTACCGCGAAGGTCGCCGGCCACGGCTCCTCCGGACGCCACGCGGGATGGGATCCGCTCGAATCCATCAGTTCGCCACCACGTTCACGAGTTTCCCGGGAACGACCACGACCTTGCGGATGGTCTTGCCCTCGACGAGTTCGCGGATTCGCTCGTCCGCGAGCGCCGCGGCTTCCAGGGTCGCCGCATCGGCGTCCGCGGGAACCGTGATGCGGCTGCGAACCTTCCCGAGCACCTGCACGGGCACCTCGATCGACTCGTCCTTGAGCATCTCCGGATCGAACGCCGGCCAGTCCGCCAGCACCACGCTTCGTCCCGCCCCGGCGTCGGGTCGGAGCTTCGCATCGAGCTCCTCGGCGAAGTGCGGCACGAACGGACCGAGGATGCGGTTGAATCGGTCGAGTTGATCGGCCGTGACTCCGACCCCGGTCGCGGTGTTCACGAATTCGATCATCGCCGCGATCGCCGTGTTGAACGCGAGTCGCTCGATGTCGTCCCCCACCTTCGCGATGGTCCGGTGCAGCGCCCGTTCCACGTCCGCATCGGCCTCGGCCCGCAAGCGAAGCTCGCCGGTCGATTCATCGACCGCGAGCCGCCACGCCCGCTGGAGAAACCGGTGGACACCGACGATGTCCCGGGTGTTCCAGGGCTTCGAGGCGTCGAGCGGGCCCATCGCCATCTCGTAGAGCCGGAAGGTGTCGGCGCCGTAGTCCGCGATCACGTCGTCCGGATTGATCACGTTTCGAAGCGACTTCGACATCTTGGCCACGATTCGCTCGACGGTCTCGCCCGTCGCGATCTCGATCGCCGGCCCGTCCTCCGACTCGCGGACTTCGTCGACCGGCACCAGTGATCCGTCCGTCCGCTTGAACGCGAAGCTCGTGATCATGCCCTGATGGAAGAGACGACCCACGGGCTCGGGCGTCGAGACCTCCCCGAGATCGAAGAGGATCTTGTGCCAGAAGCGGGCGTAGAGCAGGTGCAGCACCGCATGCTCCGCCCCGCCG
>JAACEA010000460.1 GCA_009936695.1 Planctomycetia bacterium | reverse complement strand
GGATGCGAACGATGTCCGATTCGGACGCCGATCGCGATCGCCACCGGGCCGAGCACGAGCGACACCCCGATCAGCATCACCGCCGACCAGGGCGAGCCGTCGTCCCAGAGGCGGATGACCTCGAGACACAGGCTCGAGTAGGTCGTGAACGCACCCAGCGAACCGCCGATCACCGCGGCCGCGAGCACCGGATGGACCGGGTGCCGTCCGGGCTCGTAACCGGGGGGAAGGTCGATGTCGATCAGACTTGGAAACCGCGCGTCGACCCGGGTGAACAGGTATCCGAGCAGGAAGGAACCCAGGAGATTGACGAAGAGCAAGGCACCCACCATCGCGCCCCCGAGCTCGATCGCGAGGTGCTGGACGCCCCACCGCATCACCGCGCCCACCGCACCGCCGATCGCGACCAACGGCAGGAGCGAGAAGATCGACAAGCGTCGGACCAGGCCCGCTTCGACGTCCGCCTGCACGGCGGAATCCGACGCGGTACGGGCCCCGGATCGATCATCAGGACGCGGATCGAGGTTCGTCATGCGCCACCCCCCCACGCCAGACCGATCGCGAGCGCCGCGATCGCGGCGATCGGCGTGCCCACCAGCGAGATGATCGACTTGACCACATGCCCCGAACGCCACAGCACCCAGGTGTCGAGCATCGCGGTCGAGAAGGTCGTGAATCCACCGAGGAGGCCGGTGAGCAGAATCAGCTTGGTGTCCGTGACGCCGGCCGAATTCGTGGGCAGCACGGTGTCGATCCAGCGAACCAGCGGAAGATCAGCCGCGTCCGCCGAGGCGAGAATCGCGGCAGCGATCCCGATGAGCAGGCAGCCCACGATGTTGACCACCATGATCCCGATCCAGAACGGCACGCGAAGATGAGTGGCGGCCGCGATCGTGAGCAGGACTCGAAGCGTCGCACCCGTCGCCCCACCGATCGCCACGAGGAGGATTTCAACGAGCCAGACCATGTCGGGATGCTACCGCGGAACGACGCCGCGACCGACGACGAGTTCGATGCCGTCCTCAGCCCGATCCGACGATCGCGGATGCGATCGCGGCGGTGCTCCAGCAAGCAAGCGCCCCGGCGAACATCGCCCGCGGGGCGAGCGAAGAGAAGTCCGCGCGACGGCTCGGCGCGATCGCTCCGAGGCCGCCGATCTGGATCGCCATCGAGGGGATGTTCGCGAAACCGCACAAGGCGTAGGTGACCACGGTCACCCCACGGGGTGAGATCGTGCCGTCCGCGATCATCGTGCGGAGATCGGCATACGCCACGAACTCCGTCGCGACGATGGAGGTCCCGAGCAGGCGTCCGATCTGGGAGACATCGCCCGCGGGGGCTCCGATGCACCACGCGATCGGCTGGAAGAGGATTCCGAGTCCCCCCTGCACGCTCCAGGGGCCGTACCCGTGGGTCGCCCGCCATCCCGCGATCCACTCGGTCTCGGAGATCGCTCCCAGCGGCCAGTCGAGCAGGGCGAGGATCGCGATGAACGCGACGAGCATCGCCCCGACGTTCAGCGCCAGCTTGAGTCCGTCCGTCGCGCCGATGACCACCGCGTCGAGCACGTTGCTCGCCTTGCGCTCCTCGATCGGCTGGGCCGAGATCGTCTCCGGTGGTTCGGCTTCGGTCTCGGGGAGCATCAACTTCGCCATCACGAACGCCGCGGGTGCGGACATGATCGACGCGGTCAGAAGATGCTTCGCGAAGCGGACTCGGGCCGCCTCGTCGGTGCCTCCGAGGAAATCGACGTACCCCGCCAGCACGCTGCCCGCGATGGTCGCGAATCCGCCGGTCATGACCACCATCAACTGGGACCTGGTCATCCGCGGCAGGAACGGTTTCACGCAGAGCGGCGCCTCGGTCTGACCCACCAGCACGTTGGCGGCGACCGTCAACGACTCCGCACCCGAGACGCCGAGCGTTCGACGCATCACCCATGCCATGCCGGCGACCACCCGCTGCATGATGCCGAGGTGGTAGAGCGCTCCCATGACCGCGGCGAAGTACACGATGACCGGAAGCACGCGAAAGGCGAAGACGAAGCCGGCCGGTCCATCCGGCGCCGCCAACGGGCCGAACAGGAAGGCCGAACCCGCATCCGCCATCCCGATCGCGGTCGCGACCTGCCGGGCGAGCCATTCGAACGCGGCGGCGGTCGCCGGAACGCCGAGGATGAGACCGGCGAGCAGCAGCTGAAGCCCGAGCCCCCCGATCACCACCCGCCACGGAACCCGCCGACGGTTCGACGAACAGGCCCACGCGATGAGACACAGGACCGCGACGCCGATCACCGCCCGAAGGGGTTCGACGAGGGTCCAACCGGTATCGATGGGGATCGGAGCCTGCATCGGACGAGATTAGAACAGATCCCCCGGCCGACGAATCGATCGGCGACGACCGGCCTCAGGGAACGGACCGAACCACCGCATCCAGGGGCGGACGAGCGATCGGCGCGGGAGGATCCGCGACACCGGCCCAGAGGAATCCGATCACCTCGAAGGCGCCGGGGTCGAGCCCCAGCAATCCGTACATCCGCAGGTCGCGGGTGATGCCACCCGTGGACCACTTGCCGGAAATGCCTTCGCCGGCGAGGGACACGAAGAAGTTCTGGATCGCGCAACAGCAGGCGGCGTAGTCCTCCCGGCTTCTGAAGGGATCCGCGTTCCGAATCTGGCATGCCACCACCAGCTCGGGCGGGGCCATCGTCTTGTCATGGACGCGTTTCGCATCCGCCTCGGAAAGCGGGCGCTGCTCCGCCTTGATCCGCACCGCGAGCTGCGCCGTGGCGGCACGCCCCTGCGGACCGACCCGGATGAACCGCCACGGGAAGGTCAGCTTGTGGCTGGGTGCATGGTTCGCCGCATGCAACGCTCGTTCCATCGATCGGTGATCGACCGGGAGATCCCGATAGGCGTGGGCGGTTCTTCGCGCGATGATCGATTCGTACGCGGTGAGAGACGGAGCGTGATCACTGGTGTTCATGGGCCTTGGATTCTAGTGACGCGGTCACCTCGACGACCACCGCCGGACTCGTCATCATGCCTTCATGGACGCATCACTCCAGACCAGGCATGCCGGACGATTTCTCGACTTCGTCGAACGCGACGGCTGGGAGTACGTCACCCGGTCGAACGCATCCGGCGTGGTCGCGATCGTCGCCCTCACCGACGACGACGAACTCGTGCTGGTCGAACAACACCGCCCCCCGCTCGGTCGTTCGGTCATCGAGATACCCGCCGGACTGGTCGGTGACCGGACGGGGGCGACGTCGGAGACCGATCTCGAGGCGGCGCGACGGGAGTTCCTCGAGGAGACCGGGTTCACCGCGGATCGATGGAGATCCCTGACGACCTGCGCGAGTTCCGGAGGAATGACCGACGAGTGCGTTCATCTCTTTCGCGCCGAAGGGCTTCGAAAGACCGATTCGGGAGGTGGGGTCGAGGGCGAACGAATCCGAGTGGTGCTGGTCCCGAGGCAAGATGTCCATCGGTGGATCCAGACCCGCATCAAGGATGGGCTGGCCGTCGATGCCAGGGTCTATGCCGCCCTTGCGATGCTGGACTTCTGAGATCGCGGCGATGATTCTCGTCGCGACCTCGAAACGGCAACGGGTATTCTCCCGGCATGCCGACGCTTCCGGTCATCCTCGTCCTCCTCGCCCCCGCCCCATCGATTCCACCGGCTTCGCTGCCCCGGGATGCGCCGGAGATCCATCCCGACCACGAACACGTCGTGATCGCCGCGGACTCGAACTTCGAAGCATGCGGTGTCGCGGACTTCGATCGCGACGGTGACCTCGACATCGTCTGCGGTGACGCGTGGTACGCATCACCCGACTGGACTCGACACCACATCGGCCTGATTCGAAGCGTGGGCGGATACCGAGTCGACTTCGCGGACGTGCCGATGGACGTCGACGGTGACGGATGGATGGACGTCGTCTCCTGCAGTTGGCACGACCGCGGCGTCTTCTGGCGTCGCAACCCCGGCGAGACGGGCGGTGACTGGAAGATGCAGGTGATCGACCGACCGGGCAACATGGAGACCGCGATCGCCGCCGACGTCGATGGCGACGGGCGGCTGGACTTCCTTCCCAACACGGTGAATTCGACGGTGTGGTACTCCCTCGACGACGGAAGGCTGGTTCCGCACGTGATCTCGCCGGATCGGGGCGGCCATGGTGTCGGCGCGGGCGACGTGGATGGCGACGGCCGGTCCGACATCCTCGGTCCGAATGGTTGGTTCGAAGCCCCCGAGAACGCACGTGAAGGTGCCTGGAGGTTCCACGACGAGTGGTCGCTCGGTGGTGCCGGCATCTCGATCATCGTCCACGACTTCGACGGCGACGGACTCGCCGACGTCTTCTGGGGGATGGGTCACGACTACGGCCTCTTCTGGCTGAAGCAGGGACGGGATGACACGGGAACTCGAACCTGGACGCGACGACTCGTCGACGATTCGTGGTCCCAGGCCCATGGCCTGGTTCTCGTCGATCTCGACGGGGACGGGACCTCCGAAGTCGTGACCGGCAAACGCCGACACGCCCACAACGGCAAGGATCCCGGGGGCGAAGACGAACTGCTGGTCTGTTCGTATCGATTCGATCCGGTCGAGGGCGGCTTCGCGAAGCAGGTGCTTTCCCGCGGCGGTGACGTCGGCGCCGGCCACTACCCCGTCGTCATCGACCTCGACGACGACGGAGATCTCGACCTCGTCCTGCCGGGAAAGAGCGGCCTTCACCTGCTCCGAAATCGAAGGACGCCGGGCCAGCACGGGATGTCACGACCGTGATCGCGGTGGCGCCACCGCCGGCCCGCGTGGCGAGGGTACGAAAACGCCCTCGATCACCAGACGTGACCGAGGGCGAATTCGAATGGGCCCAGGAGGACTCGAACCTCCGACCTCACCCTTATCAGGGGTGCGCTCTAGCCAGCTGAGCTATGAGCCCCGAACACCCGGACGAGCCGGGCCGAACAGTGTACCGGCTATTCCGCACGCGGCAACCGTCTCGATCGGGCGGCAAACCTGAAAAACCGGCCCTCACGACATCACCAAGCCCGAAGATCCCCGAGGAGCGGTGCGACGAGGTCCTTCAGCGTGATCACTCCGAGGGGTCGCCCGTCCGTGCCCTCCACGATGCCGATCGGCCGCCGATCGACCCGGAGCAATTCGAGCGCGGTCATCGCCGGGGTCTCCGGGCTGAATCGGATCACGGCTCGATCCAGCACCTCGGCCGCGGGACGATTCCCCAGGAGAAGTTCCTGCACCGAAGCGATTCCGACCACGCGCCCGTCGCCCCCGAGCACCGGAAGCCGACTTCGACGCGTACGCCGCGCCAGCCGACTGGCATCCCGTTGGACCTCGGGTTCGGTGGTGGTGACCACCTGTCGCCACGGCGTCATCTCCCCGGCCACGGTCAGGCGCCGAAGCGACATGACCCGATCCGCGAGATCCAGTTGCTCCTCGGTCAACGCTCCCGACTCGGCGCTTTCTCGGAACAACCGTGAGACCCGGGCACGGGCGGTGGGGTCGATGCCCTGGGGGCTTCGGATCACCGACTGGACGATCTTCGCGACGATGCCGAGCAGCGGCACCAATCCGAAGAACGTCAACACGCGACGGATCCAGACGAGGATCGGCGTGAACGCGAGCATCCACTGATCGGCTCGGGTGCGAAACAGGTCCTTTGGAATCGTCTCGCCGAAGATGAACAACAGCGGCACCACGACCAGGGTGTTCAGAACCACGACCCACCAGTCGGAGACCACGAACATGCTGAGCACCGCGGCGACCCCGAGACTACCGGCGAAGTTCGCGGCGTTGTTCGCGATCAGCAGCGCCGAAAGCAGTCGTTCGGGCCGCTCGATCTCGGCCTCCAGCGCGGAGGCGTTTCGAACACCACGGCCCGATCGCACCGCCAGGCGCACTCGGTCGACCACGTAGAGACCGGTCTCCAGTCCACTGAAGATCGCACTGCCGACGACACCGACCGCCGCGATGAGGATCGAAAGGACGAGGCCGGTCATGCTTCATCCTCCACGAGGTCGACGATCGCCGATTCGACCCGTCCGGATTCCACGCGTTCCGCGACCACTCGGACGTTGGCGAGTCGGATCTCGTCGCCGGGACGCGCCAGTCTTCCAAGGCGGGCGAGGAAGAGCCCCCCCACCGTGGAGACCCGGCGGTCGTCGATCGAGGGACCGAAGACGGCCTTCCACTCGTGCAGGGGCATGAGGCCGCCGACCCGCCATCGGGCGTCCGCGAGCCGCACCGGCTCGACGAACTCCGCCTCGTCGACGGTTCCGATCTCACCGATCAGTTCCTCCGCGACGTCCTCGATGGTCACGAGTCCCGCGGTCCCGCCGAATTCGTCCACCACGATCGCCAGCGTGGAGCCTTCGGCTCGAAAGCGGGTGAGGAGCTGTTCGACCGAAGCGAGTTCCGGGACGAAGGACGGATTCCGACACAAGGCGGCCATGGCTTCGATGTCCGGATCACCAACCGGCCCGTCGAGCAGGAAACTGCGACATGGAAGGATGCCGACGATCTCGTCGAGATTCCCGGCGTGGATCGGAAGGCGTCCGAGTCCGCTGTCCGCGATCAGGGCTCTGACTTCGGCGGGCGGCGCATCCACCGTGGTCGACAGCATCGAGACCCGGGGCGTCATGATGTCCCGGACCCGCAGGGTGCGGAAGGAGACGACCTCTCGGAGAAGCGTCTCCTCGCCTCGGTCGATGACGCCCTGACGGGCCGAGAGATCGACCAAGGCCTCGAGTTCGTCGGAGTCCAGCACGGTCTCGGGAGAACGGCCGATGAGCCGCTGCAGCGGTTCGATCACGACCGCCGTGACGATCCTGCCGATCGGCAGCAGAATCCGGTGGAGCACCGTGAGCGGCGGACCGATCACCGCGGCCGCGCCGACACGATGCGTCTGTCCCGCGAGTTTCGGGGCGACCTCACCGAGCACGATCACGGCGAGCAACGTGCCGAGGCCGAAGATCGCCGCGGCGAGCGGAACGCCCTCGTGACGAAGAAGCAGCACGGACGTCACGGTCATGTAGAGCGTGTTGATCGTCATGTTGCCGAGGAGGATCGTCACCAGAAGCCGGCGAGGATCCCGCAGCAACGCCTCCGTGGCAGCCGCCACGATGCCGCCACGCCTCCGGATGGCGGCGCGATCGTCGGTGCGGAGCCCGAAGAACACCGTCTCCGACGCGGAGAAGAACCCGCTCGCCACCAGAAGGGGCAGGAGCATCGCCAGAAGAACGTAGTCGGTGAAGTCGAGCGTTGGCACCGGATCAGAGGTCCAGGGCATTCACGGTGGGGTCGATCTGTTCGAGCATCCGCTGGGCGTATCGCCAGCGATTGAGTTCGAGCCGGACCGCCGCCATCGCGGTGTGATCGGGAGACGCGTCGTCCTCCGATTCGAGCAGTGCGGCCACGGCGTAACGGCGGTCATTCCACTCGGAACGCGCCCACTCCTCCAACCGCGCACGGTCGCCCTCGTCCCCCGATGCGTGGGCGGACGCGAGTTCCATTCGGATTTCCAGCATCGACTCGAGGAAGCCTTCGGGAAGCGATCGATCCTCCGCGGGCGAAGGGCCTCCATGTCGCCTCAGCACGAGCTCCGCCCGCTCGAGGTCGTCTTCCAGAGACGATGCCGCGGCATTCATCGCCGCGAGCCTCGCGGTGTTCTCCGAAGCCTCGACCGGCGATGACGCGCGATCGGGATGAAGGGACAACGTCGCGCGCATCAGACGGCGACGAACATCTTCAAGATCGATGTCGAATCGCGCCGGGAGATCAAGTACTGAAAAGGGGTCGTCGTTCATCGGCGAATCCATCACCCCGGACGCGATCGTTTCAGGCGTCTCCAGCTCGACCCCGTGCATTCCGGGCCCATCTCCGGCCGGGACGAAGAAGCGACGATCGATTCCAGCGGGCGACCCATCCCTTCAACCACGCCGCGGGTTGCGGCCCGAGCGGCGCGGCCGAGCATCGGCGCTTCGTCGAACGCGACGGGGCATCGTGCCTCCGGGCCGGCTTCCCGCGGTGACCGGCGTCGCTTCTTCCTTGGTGAGCTTGGACTTCTTGACCGCCATGTTGACGACCAGGCGGCGACCCCGCAGAAGATGTCCGTCGACGCCGGCGATCGCCTTGGCCGCCTCTTCGACGTTCGGCATCATCACGATCGCGAAGCCACGGAACTTCTCCGTCTCCTTGTCCATCGCCATCGCGATGTCCTCGATCGTGCCATACGGCTCGAAGAGCGATTGGATCTCCTCCAGCTCGGCGGCGTAGGCGATGTTCCCGACGTAGATCTTGTTCTGTGGCATGTGAACCCCCGCTTTCTCGTCCACCCCCAACGTTCATGCAGACATGCATGAGCTCGAGAACCAGAGAGGCGAACGAACTCCCCCCGGCCCGCCTCTACGACACAAGGGTAGCCCCTTCCGCGCCGTCGAGCAAAAACAACCATTTTGACGCTGGAAACCGAGATCACTCGCCCGATTCCCCGCTCCCAATCCTTCAACCCGAATCCGGCGGCTCCCCGAAGCCCGGACGTTGGCGACTCGTCGCACGCCGAACACCACCCATCACCGTGAGACCGGTGCCAGCGAGCCCTGGTCCACCGTGTCGCAAGCAGGCTTCGGCCCTTGAACGGTCCGACCTTCATCTCCCGACCTTCATCTCCCGACCTTCAGCTCCGGACCTTCATCTCCCGACAAGGCCCAACGCATCACGAGCCTCGAATGACTCATGAACATGACGGCTTCGGTGCCTTCGGTGACTCCGCGTGCCCGGCCCATCGATTGAACCTGCACCAATCACGAATCGCTGGAGCACCGTCAAAAACAAGGACGGCCCGGTCGAGGTTTCCCTCGACCGGGCCGCAAAGTCGGCGATAACCTACTTTCCCGCTGAGCAGTATCATCGGCAGAACGAGCTTCACTTCTGTGTTCGGGATGGGAACAGGTGTTTCCTCGTCCTTATGATCACCGACAAGCGTCTGGACGGGTTTTCACCCGCCCAGACGGTTTCGTGCAGATGTCGCGTATCGAGACCAAGTGACCTTGGGCTGGAACCGTCCTCGGGGAACGGAACCGCCATGTGACCATCTTGCGTTTCGTGTCGCCCTTGACCCATCCAACTGGATGGGGGCAGGGTCGGCACGGTCAAATCTTCGACCGTTAGTATCGCTTCGCTGAATGCATTTCGGCACTTACACGTGCGACCTATCAACCCGATAGTCTTTCGGGGGTCTCAAAGCAATGCTCATCTCGAGGTGGGCTTCCCGCTTAGATGCTTTCAGCGGTTATCCCTGCCGCACTTAGCTACCCAGCGGTGGACCGAGCGGTCCAACTGGCTCACCAGGGGTGCGTCCTTCCCAATCCTCTCGTACTAAAGAAGTTTCCTCTCAACATTGCAACGCCCACAGCAGATAGGGACCGACCTGGCTCACGCCGGTCTGAACCCAGCTCGCGTACCACTTTAATCGGCGAACAGCCGAACCCTTGGGACCGCCTTCAGCCCCAGGATGTGATGAGCCGACATCGAGGTGCCAAACCGCTCCGCCGCTATGGACGCTCGGGAGCGATCAGCCTGTTATCC
>JAACEA010000459.1 GCA_009936695.1 Planctomycetia bacterium | reverse complement strand
CGCCGATTCCTTCGATGCCGACCGCCGGTTCAAGCCGTGGCTCTACACCATCGCCGCGAACAAGGCCCGGGACTTCCATCGAAAGCGGAAGCGCCGCGCCGCCGCGAGCCTGTCGGCTCCGGTCGGTGGTGCGGATGGCCGAGAGACGTCCCTCGTCGATCTGCTCGAGGGCCCGACCGAGGAGGTCGACGCCGGACTCATCGAGTCCGAGCGGCAGCAGATGGTCAAGGATGTGGTGGATGCCATGCCGGCCCACTATCGAGAGATTCTCCTTCTGAGCTACTTCCAGAAGCTCAGCTACAACCAGATCGCGGATTCGCTCCAGATCCCGCTCGGCACCGTCAAGAGCCGGCTCCACGCCTCCGTCGCGAACTTCGCCGACGCGTGGAAGACGGCGGTCGAGCGACAGAAGCAGCGGACGCGCGGCGATCACAACTGACCGAGTCTCGGCGGGTCGCCGGACGTCGAGGAACATGCAGTGTTTCGGAATCGAATGCCCATGAATGACCCCAGCGACATCGGCAGGAACCCCCACCGCGATCCGGAGACCTCGACCCGGATCGCCTCCCTCTCCGAACCCGACCAGGCCACGGTCGATCGCCTCTTCGAGGATGGTTTCGACGCCGACACGACGGGCGGAGGCGACCCTCGGGAGGATGCCTTGAGATCGCTCCTCGGAAATCTCGAGGCCTACCCGACCGAATCCTCATCGGACGCACTGGTCGACGCCACCCTCGCCGGCATCGATCGCCACGAGTCCGCCCGGGAACAGCGATTCTCGATGCCTGCCCAGGACGAGCGCGCCCCTCGGGGAATCCACCTTCCGAACTTCTTCGCCGTCGCCGCCTCCCTCTTCCTCGCCGTCGGCATCGGGGTCCCGCTCTTCGAGACGATCCGCGACCACGAACAGATCACGATGTCGCAGCATCGGCAGCGGAACCTCGGCCAGGCCATCGCGGGCTTCTCCCTGGACAACGGCGGATCCATGCCGTTGCTCGACGACGCCCGAAGCCAGCGCGAATCCCCGCTGCACGCCCAGGTCTACTCCAGGAATCTCCGTCCACTGGTGGATGGCGAACGCTGCGAGGCGGGGCTGCTCGAGTCCGGCGTCGACGGGGACACGATTCCGATGGTCTCCTACCGGGTGTTCGTGAGCAGCGAGGACTTCAGGCTGGCGGATCTCGCACCCGACGAAGCCCTCACGGCGGATCCCAACCCCGTGATCGAATCGTTTCGGGCCGGCGGACGCCGAACCCACCATCTCGTCGGTGCCCGACGTCACGACGGGGACGGCATCGTGATCTGCCGGGTCGATCTTTCGACCCCGTTCCTGGCCCGGCCCGTCGACCTCGATCTCGACGTCGATGCAAGTGGCCGCACTCGCCCTGCGGTGGACCCCATCTGGGTCGCGGACGGGTACCAGCATGAGCTTTCCGCGGGAATCGGCTGGCCGAACCTTCGCCACGACGACGTCCTGGCCCACTGAATCGAACGCGGCCCCGGAATCAACGACACGAAGGTCGTTGATTCGCCAGCGGAAGAATCTTGAATTTTGGACAGAATGTCCGAATATCGCCCCGCCTCAGGCCTTGGCGCAACCGCACGGGGTGGGCTATCATCCTCGATTCGCTCGCGTCGACGCAATCTTCCCCGATGTCTCCCCCCGGTGCCGCATGCCCAAAAGCAAGTCCCACAAAGGTCTTCTGAAGCGGATCAAGATCACGAAGTCGGGCAAGATCCGATTTCGTCGTCCGCACAGCCGCCACATCAAGAGCAACAAGACCGGCGAGCAGGTCCGCGGCTATCGCCGCCCCCGCTACGCACGCTCCGGAGACATGGGCCGCTTCGGCAAACTTCTCTTCCGACCGCTTCGGTCGCAGGAGAAATCGGCCGCGGACGCGGCGGCTGTCGACCAGAGTTCCGATTGACGCCGAGCTAGTCGTTCTTCCCGGTTCCAACCGGCTGATCGCAGTCGCCTGGAATCACCATCCCACACCAGGATTCGCCCGTCGGGCCTGAAGTGTCTCCATCAGGAGGCCCCCGCCGAGGCAGTCAGGAGAGAGCCATGCCACGAGTTCGCAAGGGTGCGGCCCGTACCAAGGCCAGACGTCGGACACTGCGGAAAGCCCGCGGTTACTACGGAACCAAGAGTCGCCACAAGCAGCAGGCGAAGGTCGCATTGATGCGGGCCGGTCGGTTCGCGTTCCGCGATCGCCGAACCCGCAAGCGCGACTATCGCCGTCTCTGGATCACCCGCATCACGGCCGCATGCCGGATGCGTGGAACCCGCTACAGCGTCTTCATGAACGGGCTGCAGCGGGCCGGCGTCCTCCTGAACCGGAAGATGCTGAGCCAGATCGCGATCGAGGATCCGTCGACCTTCGACGCCCTCGTCGAGACGGCCAACGCCAACGCCGCCGCCAACGCGGCCTGATCGCCTTCACCGGATCGGATCCGCCAACGCGTGGACCGATCTCCTGCGGCCCTCTCCCCCACGGGGTGTGCCGCGACACCATCACGCCGCCCCCACCGACACGTCGGTGGGAACGGCTGGTCGAGGACAGAACTGGATGACCACCCGAACCATCCGCGACTTCGGCAAGAGGCAGGACGGTCTTCGCATCCCGGACCTCGTGCGGGTCCAGCGAGACGCCTACGACAGATTCCTCCAACTCGACGTCGATCCCGAGAAGCGGGCGACGGGCTTCGGCCTCGAAGGACTCCTCCGCGAAGTCTTCCCGATCGAGAGCTACGACGGCTCGATGCGACTCGAGTACGTCAACTACTCGATCGACGAACCGCGGTACACGCCCGACGAATGCCGCGAGCTCCGGCTCACCTACGGCATGCCGTTCCGGGTCCGGGTCCGGTTCCATCGTGACGGTGTGGCGGAGACCCCCGAGGAGGACATCTACCTCGGCGAGATCCCGATCATGGCCGGCGTCCGCCTGCCGTGGGAGACCGCCCGGGCGAGCAACTTCTCCGGTGGCGGCGAGTTCATCGTCAACGGCGCCGAACGCGTCATCGTCAGCCAGCTCCACCGGTCCCCCGGCGTGGACTTCTCCATCGCCTCGAGCTTCGGCGACCGACCGCTCCACAGCGCCCGGATCATCCCCGAACGAGGCTCGTGGATCGAGCTCGAGGTGACCAAGAAGGACGTGCTGGCGATGCGGATCGACCAGTCGACCAAGCTCGCCGCGACCACCTTCCTCCGGGCCCTGAGCGAGGAATTCTCCTCGACCGACCAGCTCCTGGAACTCTTCTACGACGTCAAGGACGTCAAGGTCGAGAAGCTCCAGCCCGAGTACTTCTCGGCGGAGATGATCGTCGACACCGACACCGGCGAGGAACTCTGCTCCGTCGGCCGGGAGATCGGCGACGCGATCGAGGCGATCCAGGCCTCGGAGCTCAAGAGCATCCGCGTCATCACCGACGCCGCAGACCCCCTGATCCTCAACACCCTGGCCGAGGAACGACTCGACTTCCTCGCCGAGGTGACCGAGCACGAGGCGGCCCTGCTCAAGATCTACGGCCGGCTTCGACCGGGCAACCCGCCCCAGCTCGACAAGGCCAAGGCCCTGTTCGACGAGAAGTTCTTCGACGACAACCGCTACCGGCTCGGCCGGGTCGGTCGATTCCGAATCAACCGGAAGTTCGAGGACGACAAGGTCTACAAGGTCCGCGACGAGAACGAGCAGTACCTCTACGCCGAGGACTTCCTCGCCGTCGTGCGGTACATGATGGATCTCCGGGCCAAGCGGAATCGCGCCCACGTCGACGACATCGACCATCTCGGCAACCGGCGCCTCCGAACCCTCGATGAACTCGCGGTCGAGGAGATGCGGAAGGGCTTCCTGAAGCTCCGACGCACCGTCCAGGAGCGGATGAGCGTCAAGGACCCGGACGAACTGAGCCGGATCAGCGATCTCGTCAACTCCAAGAGCATCTCCAGCGCGATCGACTTCTTCTTCGGCCGTTCCGAGCTCTCGCAGGTGGTCGACCAGACCAACCCGCTCTCGATGCTCGTGCACGAACGCCGGCTCTCGGCCCTCGGCCCCGGCGGTCTCAACCGGAAGCGGGCCGGCTTCGAGGTCCGCGACGTCCACATCTCCCATTACGGACGGATCTGCCCGATCGAGACGCCGGAAGGCACCAACATCGGCCTGATCGCGTCGCTCGGGATCTTCTCCGAGATCGACGACTACGGCTTCCTCAAGACCCCCTACCGCAAGGTCAAGAGCGGCAAGGTCACCAGCACCGTCGACCTCCTTCGCGCCGACGAGGAACTCCAGCGGGTCCTCGCGACCAGCGATGCGATCGACGAGAGCGGACGCCTGAAGGAAGGCAATCTGCTCGCCCGCAAGGACGGCGACCTGCTCCTCGTCGATGCCGGCGAGGTCGAGTACGTCGACATCTCCGCCAAGCAGATCGTCGGCATCTCCGCATCGCTGATCCCGTTCCTCGAACATGACGATGCGAACCGCGCCCTCATGGGTTCGAACATGCAGCGACAGGCGGTGCCGCTGATCAAGGTCGCCCCCCCGCTGGTCTCCACCGGGATGGAACGCGAGATCGGCCCCTACTCGGGCATGATCGTCACCGCCCGCCGGGCCGGCGAGGTCACCTACGTCGATTCCTCGCGGATCGTGATCGACAACGCCGACGAGTACGACCTTCGGAAGTTCGTCGGACTCAACGAGCGGACCTGCCAGAACCAGAAGCCCGTCGTCAAGATCGGCGACAAGGTGGAGGCCGGCCAGATCGTGGCGGACGGCGCATCCACGGAGATGGGCCAGCTGGCCATCGGACGCAACGCGCTCGTCGCCTTCAACACCTTCGACGGCTACAACTTCGAAGACGCGATCGTGATCAACGAACGCCTGGTCAAGGACGACGCTTTCACGTCGATCCACATCGACTCCTTCGAAGTCGAGATTCGCGAGACGAAGCTCGGCCGCGAGGAGTTCACGGCCGACATCCCGAACGTCTCCGAGAAGATGCTTCGAAACCTCGATGACGCCGGGATCATCCGAATGGGTGCCCGGGTCGGCCCCGGCGACATCCTCGTCGGCAAGGTCAGTCCCAAGAGCAAGTCCGAGCTCAGCCCGGAAGAGAAGCTGCTCCACGCGATCTTCGGACGCGCGGGCGAGGACGTGAAGAACGACTCGCTCGAAGTGCCCGCGGGCACCAACGGCGTGGTCATCGGCACCCGGCACTTCAGCCGTCGGATGCACCTCAACGACGACCAGAAGAAGCAGCTCACGAAGGACATGCAGGCTTACGAGGAGTCCATGGACCAGCGGCAGATCGCCCTGTTCCGGGAGATGGTCGGCCGCATCAACGCGATCACCGAATCGGAGATGATCGACCCCTCGACCCGTCAGAAGGTCGGCGCAAGCGACATCCCCGAAGTCATTCTCGAGCAGCTCGAGAACTTCAACGACAAGTGGATCAAGGGCTCCAAGGAGGCCCGGACCACGGCGATCGACGAGAAGAACCGCTTCTGGCCCCGCATCGAGGGGATCGAGAAGGAGAAGCAGCGACGCCTCGCCCACATGAAGCGCGGCGACGAACTCGCGTCGGGCGTGCTCGAGATGGTCAAGGTCTACGTCGCGACCAAGCGACACCTCTCGGTCGGTGACAAGATGGCCGGCCGCCACGGCAACAAGGGCGTCATCGCCCGGATCGTGCCGGAAGAGGACATGCCGTTCCTCGAGGACGGCACCCCGGTCGATCTCCTCCTCAACCCGCTCGGCGTGCCGAGCCGGATGAACGTCGGCCAGATCCTCGAGGTCCACCTCGGATGGGCTGGTGCCGTGCTGGGCTTCCAGGCCATCACGCCGGTCTTCGACGGTGCGACCGAAGCCGAGATCTTCGGCGCGGTTCGCGAGGCGAACGAACACGTCCAGTCGCACCTCGACGCGTTCGAGTCCACCGGCCAGAACCCGGGGCATCCCCGGGAACTTCTCGCCCGCATGCCGGTCGACGGCAAGATCCAGCTTCACGACGGACGCAGCGGCGAACCGTTCAAGGAGCGGACCACCGTCGGCTACATGTACATGCTGAAGCTGCACCACCTCGTGGACGACAAGATCCACGCTCGCTCGACCGGACCGTACTCGCTCATCACCCAGCAGCCGCTCGGTGGCAAGGCCCGCACGGGTGGACAGCGGTTCGGCGAGATGGAGGTCTGGGGCCTGGAGGCGTACGGCGCCGCCTACGTCCTGCAGGAACTCCTGACCGTCAAGAGTGACGACGTCGAAGGCCGGACCAAGATCTACGATTCCATGGTGAAGGGAACGAACACCCTCCAGGCCGGCATGCCTGTGGTGTTCGACGTCCTCTGCCACGAGATCAAGGGTCTCGGCATGAACATCTCTCTGGAGAAGGAACAGGAGGAGACCGGCTCGGTTCTCTGACCGATCCCGGCTCCGAACGTCCCCTTCCAACCACATTCGCAGCAACCCGCCTGCGGGAGTACGACCGAACATGTCTGAAAACGTCTTTGATCGCGTCAATGACTACGGCTCGGTGAAGATCACCCTGGCCAGCCCGAATGACATTCGAAGCTGGAGCTTCGGAGAGGTCAAGCGGCCCGAGACCATCAACTACCGCACCTACCGTCCCGAAAAGGACGGACTCTTCTGCGAACGGATCTTCGGACCCGAACGCGACTACGAGTGCGCCTGCGGCAAGTACAAGGGCACGAAGTACAAGGGCATCATCTGCGACCGCTGCGGCGTGAAGGTCACCCACTCCCGCGTGCGTCGCAAGCGGATGGGCCACATCAACCTCGCCGCCCCGATCGTCCACATCTGGTTCTTCAAGGCGATGCCGTCGCGCCTCGGAAACCTGCTGGACATGAAGACCGGTGATCTCGAGAAGATCATCTACTTCCAGGACTACGTGGTCACCGACCCGGGTGACACCGAACTGACCCCCCGCCAGGTCCTCACCGAGGACGAATACCGGGAGGCCCGTGAGAAGTTCGGCGCCAGCGCGTTCACCGCGATGATGGGCGCCGAGGCGATCCGCGAACTCCTCGACCAGCTCGATCTCACCGAGATCGCGTTCCAGCTCCGGGACGACCTCGACAAGACCCGGAGCAAGCAGAAGAAGAAGGACCTCTCCAAGCGACTCAAGATCGTGGAGCAGATCCGCGGCTCCGAGAACGATCCGACCTGGATGGTGCTCGACGTCGTTCCGGTGATCCCGCCGGACCTCCGCCCCCTGGTCCTGCTGGAGAGCGGCAACTTCGCCACCAGCGACCTCAACGACCTCTACCGCCGGATCATCAACCGGAACAACCGCCTCAAGAAGCTGATGGACCTCAACGCCCCCGAGGTCATCATCCGCAACGAGAAGCGGATGCTCCAGCAGTCGGTCGATGCGCTCTTCGACAACGGCCGCTGCCGCCGCCCCGTGCTTGGCTCGTCCAACCGCCCGCTCAAGTCGCTCACCGACATGATCAAGGGTAAGCAGGGCCGCTTCCGCGAGAACCTCCTTGGCAAACGCGTCGATTACTCGGCCCGTTCGGTCATTGTCGTCGGCCCAACGCTCAAGCTGCACCAGTGCGGCCTGCCCAAGAAGATCGCCCTCGAACTCTTCCAGCCGTTCATCATCCGCAAGCTCAAAGAGCATGGCCTGGTCGACACGATCAAGTCTGCTAAGAAGATGCTCGAACGTCGCGACCCAGAGGTCTGGGACGTTCTCGAAGAAGTCATCCACCAGCACCCCGTGCTGCTCAACCGCGCACCCACGCTGCACCGCATGGGGATCCAGGCCTTTGAGCCCGTTCTCGTTGAAGGCAACGCGATCCGCATCCACCCGCTGGTTTGTGGCGGCTTTAACGCGGACTTCGATGGCGACCAGATGGCCGTCCACCTCCCGCTGTCTGTTGAAGCACAGGCCGAAGCGTCGGTCCTCATGCTCTCGCCGCACAACATTTTCTCGCCAGCCAACGGCAGCCCGATTATCTCGCCATCGCAAGACATCGTGCTCGGCGTGTACTACATCACCGTCCAGCCCGAGCCGCTTGCCGACGAAGTCATCGCCGCAGCACAAGGCACCGCCAGCAAAGAAGACCTCAGCGACGCGGTCAAGGCACAGCTCTCAGCCATGCCCGAGTTCAAGGACAACGCCGAAGCACTCATGGCTTACGACATGAAGAAGATCGGGGTCCACACGCCGATCGTCCTTCGTCTGCCCAAGGGCCGGTTCTCCGGCATCGTTCACGCAGAGCGTGGCGATGTCGAAACGCTGCCCGAGTCCGGTCGAATCGTTACGACTGTCGGTCGACTGACCTTCAACGACATCCTCGAAGAAGGCATGCCGTACTACAACTGCTCGCTAGGCAAGAAGGGTGCTTCGCGCGTCATCGACGACACCTACGCCTACCGTGGTCGTCCCGCCACGATCGGCCTGCTCGATGCGATGAAAGCCATCGGCTTTGAGCGATCAACGACCTCCGGCCTGTCGTTCGGTATTACCGACCTGCGTATCCCAGAGAAGAAACAAGAGCTCATCGCGACGACTCAGAAAAAGGTCGACCGTATTGAGAAGGCGTTCAACGCTGGTGCTCTCACCGAGCGCGAGCGTTACAACCAATTGCTCGATGAATGGACCACGTGCCGTGAAGCGGTCAAGGATCAGCTACTCGAGGAACTGAAGAACGACCGCCGCGATGACGAAGGCAACCTGTTGCCAATCGACCGCGAAAGTGGTATT
>JAACEA010000458.1 GCA_009936695.1 Planctomycetia bacterium | reverse complement strand
CAACATCAAGACGCTGGAGCGCGACGTCCAACGGGGCATCGAAGGGGTCGACCACCTCGCGTTCGACGCCGCGACGTCCGAAGAGGACTTCCCCACCGTGCTCCGTTCGATCCTGCGTCGCGGCCCGGACATCGTGATGGTCAGCGACCTCAAGGACCCCGCGACCGCCGTCCAGGCCTCGCTTCCCGGTCGGGACGGCCCGCTCATCTACGTCGGCGTCTCCTCGAAGGACGGCGTACGCGGCGTGGTTTCGGACTGGCTTCGCGCCGCCGCCGATCCGAAGGACGGCGAGGCCATGAAGAAGGCCATCGCCCCGCTTCTCAACGCGATCACCTGCCGAGTCATGCGTCGCCTCTGCACCAACTGCCGGACGCCGTTCAGCCCGAACGGGGAACAGGCGAAGAAGCTCGGGATCAAGGATCCCGCCAACGTGCAGCTCTACCGGCAGAGCGGTCGAATCCAGGTGAAGAACAAGATCGAGGAATGCCCCACGTGCGGCGGCACCGGATTCCTCGGCACGACCGCCGCCTTCGAGGTGATGCCGATCGACCGGGAGGGGCGAAAGCTCCTTCTCGCCGGCGACTTCAAGGGCGCCTACACCCATGCCCGCCGCACGCTCGGCATGATGATGCTGCAGGAAGCCGCGCTGCGAAAGGTCGCCCGCGGCGAGACCAGCCTCGAGGAGGTGGGCCGCGTGCTCTCCTCCGAGAAACCCAAGGCTTCCAAGAGCCGACCCGCCACGAGCTCGACCGGCTGACCCGACCGACGAGCCTCCTCCTTCGATTCGACGTCCTTCCGACCCAGGACCGCCTTCCATGATCATCAACGCCCTCGCCGTTCTCTTCTGCCTCCTCGCGATCTACTGGTTCGCGTTCAAGGAAGGCTTCTTCAGCGGCGTCGTCCACTTCGCCTGCGTGCTGGTCAGCGGCGCCCTCGCCTTCGCCTTCTGGGAGCCGCTCGCCCTCGCGATGCTCGGCTCGGGAATGCGGGAATGGGCCTGGGGCCTGTCGCTCCTCGCGCTGTTCAGCGTCTTCCTGTTCGTCCTGCGGGTCATCGGCAACCTCGCGATTCCGGAGAAGGTGAACGTTCCCAACGTCGTCGACATCGTCGGCGGTGGCGCGGTTGGTGCCGGATCGGGCATCATCACCGTCGGGATCCTGATGCTCGGCGTCGGCTTCCTGCCGGTGGGCACCCTCGGCGGCAAGCTCGGCCTCGTCCGGGACGGTGCCGGCCAACCGACCCGACAGGGCACGCTGGTCCCGTTCGCCTCGATGACGGAGGCCTTCTACGCCGGCGTGAGCCGTGGTGCCTTCGCACCGATGACCAATTCCGGCAACCTGGCGGATTCCTACCCCGCCCTGGCCGACCAGGCCTGGTCGCTGCAGCGTGACACGGACGAAAAGGGTCGGATCGAACTCACCGCGGCCCCGGCCGACCTGAAGGTCGGCACCCCCTACTTCGGGAGCTATGGCCCCGGCGGCGGGGAGTACTACGTGGTTCCGGTGACGGTGGCCAAGACCGGCTTCCACCGAGGTGCGAGCTTCGTGCTTTCCGCCAGCCAGGCCAGACTCATCGGCGCTCCGGCCCGCAGCCAGACCGCGAAGTCCGCCTTCCCCACCGCCTGGCGAGAAGGCGGGAAGCTCTACCTCTTCGACGGCTCGACGAACTACGTCACCAACCTGCCCGGGACCCAGGAGGTCCAGATGCAGCTCGCCTTCCCCGCCGCGGACCTCGGTGGGCAGCAGCCGGCCTCGCTCCTCTTCAAGGGGCTTCGAATCCCGCTCGCCGCGGCATCGACGGATCTCGCGACGCTTCAGGAGTCGGGCGGTGGAGCCACCGTCGCCTACGACGAGTCCGCTCCGCGAGTGCCCGCGCCGTACATCGAGATGGGGAACCAGCTCGGCGTCATCCTCAACAAGAACGACGCCCCCAGCGGGATGGAGACCGACTCGGGCGCCATCACCCTGGCGGACGGCGTGGACATCCCCGCGTTCACCAAGGGCAACCCCAACCGGAGCCTTCGGGTCGAGCGGATCTACGAACTGCCGGGCACCAAGCTGGTCCGCGTGGACGTGAGCCGCGGCCGCAGTCCGATCGACATCTGGGGCGACGTCCGCGTGAACGCCGGCGAGGATGCGAAACTGGTCCTCGTCGACTCGCAGGGCAACACCTTCGATGCCATCGGCTGGCTCCATCGGAAGGAATCGGATCGACTCATCAACGTCCGGGTGGACGACCGGAACGGCGTCGACTCGATCGGCGACGTCCCGATGCTGAGTTCGGCGGGCAAGGACAACCTGATCCTGCTCTTCCGAATCCCCAAGGGCCGCGAGGTCAAGGCCCTGAAGCTCGGCGACAAGACCATCCTGACCACCGATCTCACGATCAACTGATCGACGGCTCGGATCACGGGCCGTATCGCCCGAGAACCCCTACACGGCAGAACGACACCAGCCGAGGCTCGCCGCCTCGGCTGGT
>JAACEA010000457.1 GCA_009936695.1 Planctomycetia bacterium | reverse complement strand
GATGCCGGGATCAGCGCCAAATGGGGGGCGAATCCCGAGATCCTCCTGAAAGATCCGTGGCGAAGATCCCAGTCTGAGGTACGTTACGGGGGTGCCTGCATTGAGAGAAAGACGATGAAGATGAAGATGAAGATACGAGCCCTGAGGACGCTGCTGCCTGGACTCCTCGCCCTCGGCGTCGGAACATCCGCCGTGGGCCAGTCCTTCGTCAACTTCGAGTCCCCCCAGATCCATCCGATCGACGTGACGCCGGACGGGGAGGTCGTCCTCGTCACGAACACCGCGGACAATCGTCTCGCGATCCTCGACCGATCCGACGCCGGGAACCTCCGGCTTCGAACGAGCGTTCCGGTGGGATTGGAGCCCGTGTCCGTACGGGCACTGGACGACACGACCGCCTGGGTCGTGAATCACCTGAGCGACAGCGTGAGCATCGTCGACCTGAACGAGGGACGTGTGATCGCCACGCTCCAGACGGGCGATGAGCCGGCGGACGTGGTCTTTGCAGGATCGCCGCGCCGGGCGTTCGTCAGCATCTCGCAGGAAAATCGGATCATGGTCTTCGACCCGGCGAACCCCGATCTTCCGGCGGTCTCGGTGGCGGTCGACGGTCAGGAGCCGAGGGCGCTGGCCACGGACGGTTCGAAGGTCTTCAGCGCGATCTTCGAGGCCGGAAACCTCACGACGATCCTCTCGGAGTTCGTCGTCGCATCCGATCTGAACCCGTACCCCGGGGATCCGAATCCGCCTCCGAATTCGGGCATGGCGTTCGAGCCGCCCCTGAATCCGGCGCTTCCCGACGCCCCGCACGTGTCGATGATCGTCCGTCGAAACGACGACGGCGGCTGGGTCGACGACAACGGCGGCGACTGGTCGGATGCCGTCGGATGGGATCTCCATGGTCACGGTCTCGTGGTGATGGACCCGGACAGTCTGGCGGTCTCGTATCGAACCGGGCTTCTGACGACGAACATGGCCTGCGCGTCGCGACCGAGCGGCGGGGTCGTCGTCGTGGGTACCGAAGCGATCAACGAGGTGCGCTTCGAACCGAATCTGGCGGGCCGTTTCATCCGCGTGGAGGGCGCGGTCGTCGAGCCCGGCACCGGCGTCGTTCGTCGAGATCTGAATCCCCATCTGGACTATCTCGAGCCGACCATTCCCTTCACGGAGCGGGTTCGCAGCATCGGCGATCCACGCGGCGTGGTCTGTTCTCCCGATGGAACCGAGGTGTGGGTCAGCGGGATGGGTTCCAACAACGTGATCGTCCACGACGAGGATCTCGGTCGGCTCGATCGGATCGTGGTCGGGAACGGTCCCACCGGGATCGTCATGGATCCCACCGGTTCGCACGTCTACGTCCTGAACCGGTTCGATGCGACGGTCACGGTGCTGGACCGGGTCTCGAGGAAGGAGATCGGCCTGTTGCGGCTGTTCGATCCCACGCCGCACTTCATCAAGGATGGTCGTCCGCTCCTCTATGACACGCATCTGACCTCGGGTCTTGGTCACACCTCGTGCAACAGCTGCCACATCGATGGAAGAATCGATCAGTTGGCATGGGATCTCGGGGATCCTTCGGGAGCCATGAAGGCGTTCAACCAGAGCTGCGATCTGGACCTTCCCGACGACGACTGCGAGGACTGGCATCCCATGAAGGGGCCAATGACCACGCAGACCCTCACCGGTCTGAATGGCACGGAGCCCCTCCACTGGCGTGGCGACCGCGAGGACTTCGCGGCGTTCGACCACGCGTTCACGTCGATCCTGGGGAACGACGCGGACGGGACTCCGGCCGAGATGGCGGCGATGCAGGCGTTTCTTGGTTCGATCGCGAACGCGCCCAATCCGAATCGACGACTCGACGGTTCCCTTCCCGACCAGATCCTCGGGGGAGACCCCGACGTTGGTCTGGAGGGATTCCACTCCGGCGAACTGGCCACCATCCAGTGCGTGACCTGTCACGCCCTGCCCAGCGGGGCGCTGGGCATGGTGATCTCGGCCAATCTCCTCGAGGAGAGCCAGTCGATGAAGGTCCCCCAGTTGAGAAACATGTACGAGAAGCAGGGGATGGACAAGACCTCCTTGCAGGGCTCGAAGGGCTTCGGGTTCCAGCACGATGGAAGCAAGGGGACGCTGGTGGAGTTCTTCGAGCGACCGGTGTTCACCTTTCCGAAGGGCGCTGCGGGCGATCAGCTGCGACGGGACATCGTCGCCCTGATGATGTGCTGGGACACGGGGACGCACCCCGGGGTGGGGGCGCAGGCCCAGCGGGGAGGGGCAAGTCCGGACGCCATCGAACGACGGGATCTGCTGGTGACGCTGGCCCTCGCCGGGGACGCCGATCTGGTGGTTCGGATGAACCTCGACGGTCGACATCGCGGTGGAGTCCTGCTTGCCGATGGGCGCATCCAGACCGATGCTGCGGCCGAGGTCATCGACCTCGAGGATCTCGATGGCCTGGTCGGCCCGTCGACGCCGGTGACCTACACCCTGGTTCCTTCGGGCAGTGGCGTTCGAATCGGCGTGGATCGTGATCTCGATGGATTCTTCGACCTCGATGAGATCGTGGTCTGCGCCGACCCGGCCGATGCGTCGAGCACGCCGGAGAACGCCTCCTGCCTCCCCGACCTCAATGGGGACGGTCAGGTCGACGGGAGCGACGTCGGCTTGCTGTTCGCGGCGTGGGGGGTCTGCGCGAGTGCCGACTGTCCGGCGGACTTCAATGGCGATGGAAAGGTGGATGCGGAGGATCTGGGCGTGCTCCTGGCCGCCTGGGGCAGCTGATCGCCTCACCGAGGTCCCCGTACGCGACGAATTGCTGCAGGACGAGATCGACCCACGGGTGGTGATTCGGCCCGAGCTCATCCCGATGGAGATGGTCGCGGCGCTGCGGTGTCCGAACGGCATCGTGCCGACACGTTTCGAAGCCGATGCCGGTTCGAGTCGATTCCCTTGCTCGTGTTCGGATCGATGCGGTACCTTCCCCCGATGGATCGGTGATGATCGAGGCGCGGTCACGTCCTCGCGAACCGGCACGCGCGGGGGCGTGAGGTCCGTGAAACAGCGGCGCCGAGGGCCGGTTCACCAGTCGAATCGAGGAGCGAAGCACCCATGAAGAACAAGCACCGCGAGCACTCCAAGCAGTCCGAGCCCTCCCAGCACGGAGATTCGGTCGGGTTCTTGGGTGCGGTCGAGCGAATCGGCAACCGACTGCCGGATCCGGTCACGCTGTTCTTCCTCGGCGCGTTGCTGGTCCTGGTGCTCTCCCAGCTCGGCGCGTGGCTCGGATGGTCCGCGGTCAATCCCACCAGCGGCCTCGAGGTGGTGGTGACCCCGCTGCTTTCGGGCGAAGGGCTCGAATGGGTCTGGACCATGATGGTGGAGAACTTCACGGGCTTCGCGCCGCTGGGCGTGGTGCTCGTGGCGATGCTCGGCATCGGGGTCGCCGAACGCACCGGGCTCATCGCCGGGATCCTCGGCAT
>JAACEA010000456.1 GCA_009936695.1 Planctomycetia bacterium | reverse complement strand
GGTGGAGGTGCTCCCCGAATCCGCCCCGAAGCCCACGATCGAAGCTCGACTGCTGCCGTTGTTCGAGTTGATCCAGGATCCTGATGTGCCCGATCTGCCGGCGGGCCTCGCCCGAGTCACCGCGCGGCTCCTCGATGCCGAGGCAGGGGCCGCCATTCGGCTCGATGAACACGGTGGCGTGGCGACCACGCCTGTGGTTCGAGATGGAAACGGGCAGGCGCCATCCAGTGTTTTCGACCTCCCTCGTGCCCTCGTGAGCGCGACGCTCGACTCGGAGGGCCCCCGGGTGGCCATCCTCGAAGGCGGTCCGACCATCGCCGCCATCACGCTCCGAGCGGGGGGGATGCCGCCCTCGATGCTGGCGGTCTCACGCGAGGCGGACCGCCCGTGGACCGACGCGGATCTCGATGTCCTCGCCCTGGTCGGCCGAGTCGCCGCCCTGCTGCTCGCCACCGCGGACCGTCAGAACCATGCCAATCGAACCGAGCGACTCGCGGCCATGGGTGAAGCGATCGCGGCCCTCAGCCACTCGATCAAGAACATCCTTCAGGGGCTTCGCGGTGGTGCCGACGCGATGGAACTGGCCCTCGACCGGGAGAATCTCGGGCTTGCCCGGGACGGCTGGAAGGTGATGGCTCGAAATCTCGATCGGATCCTCGCCCTCAGCCTGAACATGCTGGTCTATTCCAAGGAACGCGGTCTCGACCTCGAATCCCGGGCCTGCCGGGACGTCGTGGCGGACGTCATCGATCTGGTGAAGGCCGGCGCTCATCGACGAGGCGTCACGATCGACTGCGACTTCGACCCCGCCGAGCCACCGATACTCATCGACGCCGACGCCCTTCACCAGGCCATGCTCAACCTCATCGGCAACGCGATCGACGCCGCGGAGGGCGAACCGAAGCCCCGGGTCCGCATCTCGACGGGGTTCGATCCCGTCGACGACCGGGTCATCATCGAGATCGCGGACGACGGTCCGGGGATCCCGGCCGATCGGCGAGCGAGGATCTTCGAACCGTTCTTCTCGACCAAGGGCCAGCGCGGGACCGGACTCGGACTCGCGGTCGCCCGAAAACTGATCGAGAAGCACGGGGGAGGAATCGATCTCGTCGAGGAGAATCGAACCGGCGCGACATTCAGAGTCACGCTCCCGGCGTCAAGAGACGATGAACCCGATGCCGCCGGCACTCGAGGGCCCCGCGCCCTGCCGGACGGCGATCTCGGCGTGGAATTCGAATGAACCTCCCGCCGCGTGAAACCGGTCCTCGAGACCCATGGAACACGGCATCAGCCGCCGGACCGCCGTATCATCCTGCCCCACGTTCCGGCCCCGACCATCGCACGAACCGTACGGACGACCGCATGCACGACCATTCGACCCCTGGCTTCCTCCCGAACCCCTTCGACGGCCTCGACCCGGCTGCGGTCGGACCACGCGGATCCATCGATCCTCGGAATCCGATCGCCTCGGTGAGCTACCAGCGAACGCGAGAGATGTCGATCGACGAACTCCTGCTCGAAAACCGGGTGGTGTTCCTCATCGGCGAGATCAATCAGGCCTCCGCCGCCCGTGTGATGATGCAGATGCTCTACCTCGAGAACCAGAAGCGAGGTCAGGACATCCAGCTCTACATCAACAGCCCCGGCGGCGCCGTCGACGACACCCTCGCGATCTACGACACCATGCAGTTCATCTCGAGCGAGGTCGCGACGTACTGCATCGGACGCGCCTATTCGGGCGGATCGGTGCTTCTGGCCGCGGGTCAGCACGGGAAGCGACACATCCTTCCCCACGCCAAGGTGATGATCCACCAGCCCTACGGCGGCGTCACCGGCCAGACCACGGACATCCAGATCCAGGCCGAGGAGATCGTCAAGGCGAAGCAGACCCTCAACGAGATCCTCGCCCGGCACACCGGACAGGAGGTCGGGACGGTCGCGGCGGACGGCGAACGCGACAAGTTCTTCGACGCCAAGGAAGCGCTGGCGTACGGACTCGTCGACGAGGTCGCCGAATTCCCGGCGAACAAGGGCATCAAGAACACCGATTCCAAGTGACCGGCGACAGGAGACGACCGAAATGACTCTCGTTCCCATCGTGATCGAAAAGACCGGCCGCGGCGAGCGCGCCTACGACATCTACTCGCGGCTCCTCAACGACCGCATCATCTTCTGCGGCGGCCCCGTCGCCGACGACATGGCGAATCTCGTCGTGGCCCAGCTGCTGTTCCTCGCCAACGAGGATCCGTCCGCGGACATCTCGATGTACGTGAACAGTCCCGGTGGCAGCGTCACGTCCGGCCTCGGGATCGTCGACACCATGCGGTTCATACCGAACGACGTCTCGACCTACGTCATCGGACAGGCCGCATCGATGGGGTCGGTGATCGCCTGTTCCGGCGCGAAGGGCAAGCGCTACTGCCTGCCCAACAGCGAGAACCTGATGCACCAGCCGCTGCTCCACGGCGTGCTGGAGGGCCAGGCCACCGACCTCGAGATCGAGGCTCGACACATCCTCCGGATGCGCGACCAGATCTACGGGATCTACCACGAGCAGACCGGGCAGTCGGCCGAGAAGGTCGCCGCGGACTGCGAGCGGAACAACTGGCTCACCGCCCCGCAGATGGTCGAGTACGGCCTGGCCGACGAGGTTCTCGAACGTCTTCCCGAAAATACCGACGCCAAGCAGGCCGAAGAGGGCGACTGATCCCGTCGGTTTCGGCATACTGTGATGGACACCCCGGGGCACGACGGGTCGTCGAAGACGACTCGTCGGCCTCATTTTGGAGATCTCCATCGCCATGCCGGACTCCCCGAACGAAGACACCGCCGCCGCCGTCCGAAAGTTCGCCGAGGACTATCGACGGGTCCGCGAGGAGATCGCCAAGGCGGTCGTCGGCCACGACGAGATCGTGGACGGCGTGCTCACCTGCCTCTTCGCCGGCGGACACGCGTTGCTCGAAGGCGTTCCGGGGCTCGGCAAGACGCTGCTCATCCGATCACTCAGCGAAGCGCTGCACCTGCAGTTCAATCGGATCCAGTTCACGCCCGACCTGATGCCCGCGGACGTCACCGGCACGACCATCGTGGTGGAAGCCGACGGCAATCGAGAGTTCCAGTTCCGCAAGGGACCGATCTTCGCCCAGATCGTCCTCGCCGACGAGATCAACCGAGCCACCCCGAAGACGCAGTCCTCGCTGCTCGAGGCGATGCAGGAGAAGTCGGTCACCGTCGGCGGCGAGACGCACATCCTCGACAAGCCCTTCTTCGTGATGGCCACGCAGAATCCGGTCGAGCAGGAAGGCACCTATCCGCTGCCCGAAGCCCAGCTCGATCGCTTCTTCTTCAAGCTGCAGGTGGGCTATTCGTCGCGGTCCGATCTCGCCGAGATCCTCGACCGAACCACCGCGGGCTACGACGCATCGATCCAGCAGGTCCTCGACGCGCCGGCGATCGTCGAACAGCAACGACTCGTGCGACGCGTCGGCATCACGCCGAGCGTGCAGGACTACGCGGTCAGGCTCGTTCTGGCGACCCATCCCGACGGCCGGTTCGCGACCCCCAACGTGAATCAGTACTTCCGCTTCGGAGCGAGCCCGCGGGCGGCCCAGACGCTCGTGCTCGCCGGCAAGGTCCGGGCCCTGCTCGACGGACGGACCAGCGTGGCGGCCCAGGACATCCGCGAGATCGTCCTCCCGGCCCTGCGTCATCGGTGCCTCCTCAACTTCGAGGCGGAGGCCGAAGGGGTGAGCACCGACGAGGTGATCACCAACATCGTCGAGACGCTGCCCACCGAAGCGGCGATCGAACAGTCCGCCTGACCCACCCCTCGATCCGCTCCGGAGTCCACGATGCGCCGTCTCCCCCGCCACCGAACCGGTTTCTCGCTCGCGATGATCGCCACCGGCCTGCTGACCTCCTCGTTGCACGCCGACCTGCTTCTTCTTCTGCAGCAGGAATCGGAGTCGGATGACGCGATGGTCGGCGGAGCGCCGCCGATCGAGGTCGACGAGCAGGGCATCTCACTCGAGTACAAGCCGTCGGGCGGATACGTGCACGAATTCGGCGCCGACTTCTCCGGCGGCGGCTCGGTCTCGGTCGATCGCGGATTCGCGGCCTTCAAGGTCGGAATCGATCCCGGTGGCGATTTCAATGGAAGCATCGGCGTCGCCTGGGGTGGCGACTGGTACCGGTTCGACGGCACCTCCGATCTCTCCCCCGCACCCGGCGTGGCACCGTGGTCGGATATCCAGGCGATGGCGATCCTCGGAAGCATGAGCTGGCAGATCGACCGCGAATGGTCGACCACCGTCGGACTCAACCTGCGGTTCGCCGGAGAGCGCGATGCGGACGCCGGCGACTCGATGACCGTCGGCGGCTTCGGTGCGATCAGCTACGCGTTCAGCCGGACCTTCTCGCTCGGCGCCGGCGCGATCCTCTCCTCGCAGATCGAGGATTCGATCCTGGTGATTCCCGCCCTCGTCATCTACTGGCAGGCGACCGACACGATCATCGTCTCGAACGTGCTCGGTCCCGAGGTCTATCCGACCGGGGCCGGTATCGAAGTGGCCTGGCGACCGGATCGCGTTCGCGAGGTGGCGATCGGAAGCCGGTACGAGTCACGTCGGTTCCGACTGGACGACAGCGGCCCGGCGAGTCGCCGAAATGGCGTGGGCGAGGACACCGGCTATCCCCTCTGGGCCCGGGCGACCTGGCGATTCGAAAGCGGGCTCCGACTCGACGTGGTCGGCGGCGTCTCGCTGTTCAACTCCTACCGCCTCGACGACGCCAACGGCAACGAGATCGCGAAGACCGATCTCGATCCCGCGCCGTTCATCGGCATCTTCGGAAGCTGGACCTTCTGAGCGGAGGACCGCGAGCCTCAATCGGACGGCGGGGACCATTCGACGACATCCACGGACTGACGAAGTCGCTTGCGGAACACGCGCTTCATGGTTCCGCTGATGGATGAGATCTTGGCTTTCAGCGAGAGATACCGCAGCCAGAACGGGAACGTCCTGAATCCCTTGTAAGCGGGCACCGCTCCGCCGAATGCCCGGAGCACCAGCAACCTCGCCCACAATCCACCGCGCGTCGACAAGAGGTTCGGCTGGGAGCGTGGGAGCAGCGTTGAGTCCTGCTTCTGGAGATGGATGTAGCCCGCGGCGACCGCCTTCTTGAGAATCTCCCGCCCACGCTCGGTCCGAACGACGATCAGGGAGCTTCCGGGCTCACCGGGCTGAACCTCGCGATACCAGGGGTCGCCGACCGCGATGTCCGCGAATTCGCCGGTGTGATCCGGGCAGATGTAGCAACGCCACTGGCGATAGCGTTGCACGAATCCCCAGGAGTCGGCATAGGTTCGTTCGATGGTCTCTTCTTGACCGTCGTCGCCTTCGTACACCGCGGTCCACATTCCGGGCCAGCCGTTGCCCCGGTACCGAAGACTCTTGAGTCGACTCGGATCCGGAATACCGACCTCGTCGAGAAGCGCGAGGGTCCCCTTCGTACTCGGAGCTCCCGCGCAGAAGAATCCGATCACGCAACCGAGCTTCTCATCGAGCTCGGGCCTGATCTTCCTTGCCTTCTGCACGGCCGCGACGTCGCACGGCTTTCCGATGAAGACGCTCCGACCTTCCATCGAAGCCACTTCATCGAGTCGATCACAAGGACTCGCAGGGGCGTAACGACTTCCGGATCGGGAGATCAGTTGCGCTCGGTTCTCCGAGAAGACCGTTTCATTCAGGTACGGAACGTCGCTTCGAGCCCCGATGTGGACGACTCGCTCCATCCCACCCGCTTCGATGCAGTACAGCGCGAGCGCCGAGGCGGCTCCACCGCTGCTCCCCGCCAGCCGGATCTGCTCGTCGGCGGCGGCTCCTTCCCAGACCTCGAGGACCGGGCCCCACGCATCGAAGAGGTTCGAATCCTGTTCCTCGGTGCGCTCGGTCGAGTCGTGGGACAGATGTGCGCCCGGACAACACGCCAGTCCCTCACCCGTGGTCGCCGGAGCGC
>JAACEA010000455.1 GCA_009936695.1 Planctomycetia bacterium | reverse complement strand
GCGAGCTGTGTGTGTGTGTGTGTGTGTGTGTGTGTGTGTGTGTGTGTGTGTGTGTGTGTGACCCGCGGCCTAAGCAGAAGCCCCATCGACAGGACATTGATTTAACCCAACTTACTTTATTCAAGAAGCCGTGGGGGGTAAAAACAAACCCGTCTACAGGAGAGTCCTTAAACTCCCCAGGCGTTGTGGGCACTTCCCAAGTTCCCCCAACTTCCCAACATCCCAACTTCCCAACTTCCCAATTTCCCAACCTCCCACCTTCTCCACCGCATCCTGGAGCGAGGCGCGGACATCCTCGACGGTGATCGCATCCCCGAGGTCGAGATCGACCTGGATCGCGTTCACGGTCAGGGTCAACGGACCCGCGGCGATGCCGAGACCTCGGCCGCCGTTCAGGTTCGCCAGCAACGTGTCGCCGGTGACACCGGGATCGAGATCACGATCGCCTTCGATGCGGGCGCTCAGGGCGCCGAAGGCCCGATCGCCCGCGAGCGTCACCGGCGTCGAGGATCCCAGTCCGAGATCCGTGATCATGCCGTCACCCGAACCGGCGTACTGGATCCCTCCCAGCAGACCGTCGAAGGGTCGGGTGCCCACTTCGGAGCCGCCGAAGAGATACATGCCGCGATATTCACGGTTCCCGAGCGACTGCATCCCCTCGAGAATCGAGTCGATGACCAGCGCCTGGTTCCGCCGCGTCTGGGTGTCGCTTCCGAGGCCGATCTGCGAGAGACCGACGCTCTTCGCTTCGAGCAGGAGATCGCCCATCTCCGAGAGCGCGGCGTCGATGGTGCCGAGCAGCGAGCCCGCTTCGGAGAGGTTCCGGACCCGTTGTTCCCGTCGTTCCACGAGATCGTCGAGCACGCTGATCGTCCCCGACGCGACGGGATCCTCGCTCGCTCGATTCACGGCGCGACCCGAGGCGAGTTGCATCTGCAACTGGAGCAGCTGGCTGTTGCTCCGATTGATCGAACCCACCATCATCTGCGAGGAGAGCAGATTCGGGACGCGACCGATGACGGATGAAATGCTGTTCATGGGAAGATCGCTCCGTCGTTTCAGGCGATGCTCAAGAGGACCTGCATGGCCTCGTCGATCACGGTGATGAATCGGGCCGCGGCCTGGAACTGGCGTTGAAGGGTCATGAGGTCGATGGCTTCCTCGTCGATGCTCACGCCGCTCACCGCCTGGTTCTGCGCCTCGAGGCTCTCGCGGACGAGGATGCTCGATTCGTACCGGGTGCGGGCCGCGCCGGTCGCGACCGCGAGGGTGTTGACCTCCGACTGCCACTTCTCCCGCAGGCTGCGGCCTCCGAACGCTTCGATCGACCTATTCTCGAGTTCGACGATCGCGAGCGCAGTGTCGTTGCCGCCCGACGTGAAGTCGTTCGACGTGGCGAGCAGCGACGGATCGTCGAGCACCGACTGGTCGACCGTGATCTCGCTCGCGCTGGTGCCGGTGAACAGCCCGTTGACGCCGAGCGCCGCGAGGGCGCCGGACGAATCGTCGGAGAACGCGATCTCGTGTCCGGGAGCGGCGGTGACCCGGAACTCCCCGGAGGGCCCGATCGATGCGGTCGCGTCCGAGACGCCGAGATCCACGTTGATTCGGTCGACCAGATCCTGCAGCGACATCTCGTCCGGATCCACCGCGACCTGATAGGTCGCTCGAAGTCCGGTGGTGGCGTTCACGACGTGGAGTTCGAAGACGCCGTTGCGAATCTCCCAGGGCACCCCCGAGCCGTTCGCATTCAGATTCTCGTCCGGATCGATCCCGACCACCGCGCCGATCACTTCGGTCCGGTTGGCGAGTCCCTGGCCCTGGGCGTGAAGGTTGTTCACCTGGAAGACGAGTTCCGCGGCGAATTCGTCGAGGGTCGCCATCGCGGGGAGGATCGTCTCCTCCCGCTGACGCTGCAGCGCTCCGATCGAGCCGGACTTCGCGTCGATGATGGTGCCGTCATCCTCGACGCGGATGGAGACTTCGAGGCCGTTCGGACCGCTCTCGGTCCGCATGGTGAGGCCCCGGCTCTCACCGGCGAGCACCACCGGGATCGACCCCACGAGGATGTCGACCGAACCGTTCTCCTGCGGAACGGTGTTGATGTCGATGAAGCCCGAGACCTCGTCGATCAACTGATCGCGTCGATCACGAAGACTGTTCGCCCCACCACCGCCACCACCGCCCTCGGCCATCGCGATCTGGCCGTTGAGCACCGCGATCTCACCGAGCAGCCCGTCGACCCGCTCGACCGACGCACCGAGCGCGCGGTCGGACTCGGTCCGGAGCATCGTGTACTGGTCCTGCAGAAGATTCACGTGATCGGTGAGGCTGACCGCCTGCTGGACCACCACCGAGCGGACCGCGTTGTCGAGCGGATTGTTCGCAAGCTCGCTGAAGGCGTTGAAGAAGGCGGAGAGCTTCGAAGAGAGATCGTTGTCGGAGAGTTCGTTCTGGATCGACTCCACCGAGGAGAGGAACCGCTGGTCGATCGCCGCCGCGTTCTCGTCACTGATCGCATCCCGCAGGCGGGACTGCAACGCCGTGTCGATCGCGCGATTGATGGTGGAGAGGGCGACGCCCGTCCCCACGAACTGGTTCCGGCCGATGGG
>JAACEA010000454.1 GCA_009936695.1 Planctomycetia bacterium | reverse complement strand
ATGTGATCCTTTCCCGTCAGTTCTCGATGCTCAAACAAGGATCGAAGCAGATGGTCGCGACCGACGCGTCGCCGAAGCTCGGATTCGAGCCGCCATCGCGGAAGAAGTCCTCGCTTGCGACCGAAGAACAGGGCGATCAGGAACAGCCCCGCCATCGAGAGCACGATCATCGCCCCCGCCGGCAGGCCGGGCGCAAGAGCGCTGAGCGTGACCCCGATCCAGCAACCGACGGCACCGACGCCGGATGAACAGACCACCGTCGTTCGAAGATCATCCGTGAGAAATCTGGCCGCCGCCGGCGGAATCACCATCACCGCGACCACCAAAATCAGTCCGACCGCCTGTAAGCCGATCAGCGCCGTCACGACCGTCATCGCGAGGAGCACGAGGTCGAGCATCCCGACCCTTCGTCCGAGGCTGGCGGCGAATGCGTCGTCGAAGCAGAGAAGGCCGAGATCCTTGAAGAGCAGAACGGCCAGGCCGGCCGCGAAGAGTCCGCCGATTCCGATCACCTGCACATCCGCCGTCACCATGGACGCCGTTTTTCCGAAGACGAAGTCCTCGAGCCCGGCCTGACCCCCGCCACCCGTCGTCTGCACGATCGAAAGCAGTACGACGCCCAGACCGAAGAACCCCGACAGGACGATGGCCATGGCCGCATCGTCACCGATTCGGGACGCACGTCGGAGGCCCAAGACCGTGAGCCCCGCGAGGGTCGCGGCCACCGCTCCCCCCGCAAGGAGGAAGACGAGGTGGCGTTCGATCCCGAGCATTTGAAGGACCAGAAACGCACCGGCGACGCCTGGCAGCATGGCATGACCGAGCACATCACCGATCAAGGCTCTTCGGCGAAACATCAGGAAAGTACCGACGAGCCCACCAACCGCCCCGAGCAACATCGCACCGGCGACGACGACGCGGGTGTTGAAGTCCTGAAGCAGCAGAACGCGAAGGAGAACTTCGATCTCGGGACTTGGTGGTGGGATCGTCCCCGTCATCGCTTGAGACCGCCGGCCTCACCCACCGCCCGTCCGGCATCCTCGAGCAGGGTGAGCCGCCCTCCGTAGGTCGATCGAAGATGATCCGGCGTCCACGTCTCTTCCATGGCACCGGAGGCGACCAATCGCGTGTTCAAGAGGACCAGCCAGTCGAAGTACTCTCGAGCGGTCTGGAGATCATGGTGCACCACGACGAGCGTCTTGCCGGCATCGCGAAGTTCGCGGAGCACCTCGAGGATCGCGGTCTCGGTCGCGGCATCGACGCTCGCGAACGGCTCGTCCATGAAGTAGAGGTCCGCCTCCTGCACCAGCGCCCTCGCGAGGAAGACCCGCTGTTGCTGCCCGCCCGAAAGGCGACTGATCTGTCGTTTCGCGAAGTCGGCGAGACCGACCCGATCCAGGGCGGCCATCGCAGCATCCCGATGTCGACGCCGGACCGGACGGAACCAACCGATCTTGCGATACAAGCCCATGCAGACGACATCGAGCGCGGACACCGGGAACTCCCAGTCGACCGACTCTCGTTGGGGCACGTAACCGATCTGGCCCCGAATGGAGCGAGGATCCCGACCGAGCAGCCGGACCGAGCCACTCACCTGTGGAACGAGCCCGAGACACGCCTTGATCATGGTGCTCTTGCCAGCCCCGTTCGGACCAATGATCGCGGCCAGGACGCCACGTGGGACATCCAGATCGAGATCCCAGAGGACCGGCCGCCGCTGGTACGCGACCGTCATGTCATGAATCGAGACCGCTGCCTTCGGGTCATGTTCGGGGCCGATCCCGGGATCGGATTGTCTTCGACGTGCGAGCATCTTCAATCCACCATCCCACCCGGAGGATCGTCGATTGGATCGCCTTCACGCCGATCCCGCCATGCTCGGTAACCCCCGGCGGGAACGCGGCCGCCGAGTGCGCGGCCGATCGTGTTGACGTTGTGATCGATCATGCCCGGATAGGTCCCCTCCCAGGTCCCTGCCGCGCCCATCGCGTCGGAAAAAAGCTCGCCCCCGACGGTCACGTGGTGATCGAGCGATGCCGCCCCTTCCACCAGCGCCATCACGTTCTTTTCGGAGACGCTGGATTCCACGAAGACTGCAGGGATTCGCTTCTCAGCGAGCATCCGAACCAGACGGTTCATGTCCCCGAGCCCGGCCTCGCTTTCCGTGGAAAGTCCCTGGATGCCATGCACCTCCACGCCATACGCCCGGCCGAAGTAGCCGAAGGCGTCGT
>JAACEA010000453.1 GCA_009936695.1 Planctomycetia bacterium | reverse complement strand
CCGCAAGGGTCCCGTAGACCACGATCGGTCCGACCAGGTTCGGCAGGAGGTGCCGGAAGAACTGGCGGCCCGCCCCCATCCCCTGGGCCCGACAGGCCTCCATGAAGGGCTGGGCCCGGAGGCTCAGCACCTGCCCTCGGATCACGCGGGCGGTGGTCAGCCAGCCGACGCCGCCGATCGCGACGAGCAGCGTCGCGACGTTGACCAGTTGCCGGGCGGACGAGGATGGATCGAGTCCGAGCCGGGCGATCACGCCGTCGGCGGCCACCGAGATCAGGACGACCAGCAGGATGTAGGGAAGCCCGTAAAGGATGTCGACGACCCGCATGATCGCGGCGTCGACCCGCCCACCGACGAAACCCGCGATCCCGCCGAGAAGGGTTCCGATGGTGACCGCGATCACCGCCGAGGCGAGTCCGATTCCAAGGCTCACCCCGCCACCGAGCATCACCCGCGCCAGCATGCCGCGGCCGAGCTCGTCGGTACCGAACGCGAGCACCGGGACGAAGCCACCCGCGGCGGTCACCTCGTCGACCCTCGCCTGTTCGGCGGGGTCGAGTCCCATCAGTGACGGCGGAAGGAGATTGAGGTCGAGGTCACCCGCCTCGTAGCGACGCTCGACTACGCCGGCGAACTCGACCCCTCCGAGGGTCCAGGGGAGCGTGGCGAAGCAGCCGATTCCGACCAGCAGCAGCACCGCGAAGCCGATCGGGCCCGCCCAGCCTCGTGATCGCCCCATCGCGGCCATCGGTCTTCCGGGAGCAGCGGATGGCACGGTGGCGACGTCTGGCATTCGTTGGATTCGTTCACCCCGCCGTGGCGGCGGGCGATTCCTTCTTCGGGCCCTTCGCGTCGCCGGCGCGAGGACGTTCCTCGCGTGGCATCAGGAGTCGTTCGACCATCGCTTCCACCCGTGCGCTCGACGACGCGACCTCCTCCTGGAGTTTCGCTCTCATCTCGAGCACCGCCAGATCGAGCGCCGCCAGTTCCATCGCCCGCACCTTCAACCCGAGGTCGACGGTCTTCGCGGCCAGGGCCTCGATGGACGCCCGCGCCGCGAGCTGGGCCGGTTCGTCTCCCGCGTCCCGCGCTTCGCCGAACGCCATCGCGGCTTCTCGGAGGTCGAACTGCGCCTTCAATTCCTCGACCTTCGCGGCGAAGAGTTCCGGGTTCCGTCGCTCGAGCATCAACATGCCGTAGAGCCGGCGACCGTTCCGGGCCAGCGATTTCATCGCGGCCTCGCGGTTCTCCATCCATTGCGCCTCGAGCGCCGTGGCCAGCTCGGGTGAGATCCGCTTTCCGATCTCGATGATTCGCTTGAAGTCCTCCTCGGAGATCGTCCGCGGCACGCCACGCCCGCGTGACTCACCGCCATCGCTGCGGCCGAGCAGTCGATCCGCCATGCCGCCGCGCCGCCCGTCGAACCGACCGCCGTCCGAACGTCCGCGCTGCGGACGTTCCGTCGACGGTTCGGCCTTCTCGGTCGCCTCGGTCGTCTCGCTCGCGGAATCCTGAGCGGAGAGCATCGTGGTACCGGACAGCGCCAGAAGACCGGCGATCATCAATCTGAGCGTGGGCGTGAGCACGACGTGACGATACTCCGTTCGCGGTGTCAGGACGTCGGACCGGCGATAATCGACTGGATTTCCGCCTCGACATCGGTCACATCGATCGACCAGGAGTCGAGGACCGGCCGTACGTTCTGGACCGCCAGAGTGGCCGAAGGTGCATCATCGAGCCACTCGGCATCCCCACCCATCATCACCGCCGCGAGCAGGGCTTCCGGCCCCGTCGGCGAGTCGATGGAGACCAGAAGCGTGCCACCGTCACCGAAGCCTTCGAAACCGAATTCGAACTCGGCCGGAGACTCGACTCCGGCGTCGTGCTCCGTCGCGGCGATTCGAGGCGCCTCGTCCGACCGGGTCGGCGTCGGCGTCGACTGGAACTCGATCCATGCGGCGATCGCGAGGGAGGCCGCAGCGGCCAGCCCCACACCCGCCGCGAGCCGACGACGCCAGTTGACGATCGGATAGGTCGTCACCGGGAGTCCTCCCGATGGAAGCGATCCCACCGAAGCCGAAAACACCGATGACGCCAACGACGCCGCCCGATCGGGGGCGACCTCGCGCTCGTGACGCATCGCCACCGCAAGCCTCGCATCGAGGTCGACGAGCTCCGTCGGGATCGACGCAGCATCTTCCGCGACGCGATCGACGTCTGGAACCCCTTCGGGGAGCGGTTGGTCTTCGATGTTCATGACGGTGAATCCAAGGGGAGCCTCGACATGCAGAACGCGAGGCAGGGGTCGAAATTGCATGGAAACGGACTTCGAGTCGGAAACGGGGACATGGGAGGCGGATCACGCCGGGACGTCCGATAGCCACCGGGATCACGTGACATCACGGTCCTCCGCATGCATGCCCTCGAGGCTCTCACGAACTTTCTTGAGGGCCCGGTGGTGCCGGGCCAACAGCGTGCCCATCGGCGTCTCCAGGGCCTCTGCGAGCTGTTTGAAGCTCAATCCCCCCACATGCCGCAGATACAGGATCTCTCGATCGGCATCGGGGAGCCCCTCGATCGCCGTTCGGAGATCCCCCTCCGGCAGGCCTTCATCACCCCCCTGATCCGGTGGATCGCTCTCCCCCGCCAATCCGATCAGCGTCGACTCCGACGCCGGCCGCGCATGCCGCTTTCGGCGACGCATCTCGTCCCGGAGCCGGTTCATCGCGATCCGCATGAGCCAGGACTCGAATCGCCCCACCTCGTCGTAGTCGGCGAGCTTCGTCGCGATCGTGCAGAAGGTCGACTGGGTG
>JAACEA010000452.1 GCA_009936695.1 Planctomycetia bacterium | reverse complement strand
GCTGTCCGTGAGCGAATCCGCCGGTCAGCTCGTGGCCGCAGTCTTCGCGGTCTCGGCCTTCGCAGGGGCGTGCGTCTTGCTGTAGTTCCGCTCGCGCGGCGTGACCAGCTCCGACGCGACCGGTTCGTAGCCGATCTCGACGCGGCCGGATTCCGCCGAGTAGTGCACGACGGTCGTCTTCAGGAACTCGCCGTCGTCGCGCTTCGGGAAGTCCGATCGGTAGTGACTGCCGCGCGATTCGCGACGGGCGATGGATGCCTCGATCATCGCGTCCGCGATGACCAGCATGTCGCCGACGGCGCGGGCGTAGGAGAGGTTCTGGTTGGTCCAGAGGCCGGTGTCGGAGAGGGCGATGTTGGCGTACCGTTCGCGAAGCGACGCGAGCGTTCCCTGCGCCTCCTCGAGGCGGGAGGCCTCCTTGACCACGGTGCAGGCCGCGGTCATCTCCTCGCCGAGTTCGCGGCCGATGAGGTAGGGGTTCTCGTCACCTTCCGCCGACACGAGTGCCTCCACCCGGTCCTCTTCGATCTTTCTCGCCGCATCGTGGACTCGGCCGTCGCCCTCGGCGGCCGCCGTGTCGCGGTCCTTCACGTAGTTCGCGACGCCGACGCCGCAGAACAGGCCGTCGAAGATGCAGCTGAGCAGCGCATTCGCGCCGAGCCGGTTCGCGCCGTGATACTGGTAGTTGACCTCGCCGAAGGCGTAGAGCCCCTGGATACTGGTCATCATGGAGTTCTTCGCGCCGAGCACCATGCCGTCGAGATCGTCCTTCGGCGTGTAGGTCGTCCAGAGGCCGCCCATCGAATAGTGCACGCCGGGGAAGATCCGCATCGGCATCTCCGCGGGATCCTCGCCGACGAACTTCCGGTAGATCTCGACGATGCCGCCGAGCTTCCGCTCGAGATACTCGCGGTCGAGGTGCGTGAGGTCGAGATAGACCTGGTTCTCTCCGGCGACGCCGAGGCCCTGATTCACGCAGATGTCGAAGATCTCGCGGGTCGCGATGTCCCGGGGCACGATGTTGCCGTAGGCGGGGTACTTCTCTTCGAGGAAGTAGAGGCGTTCCTCGTTCGGGATCTGCCGCGGATCGCGGGCGTCGCCGGCGTTCCGGGGGACCCAGACGCGTCCGCCCTCGCCTCGGGCGCTCTCCGACATCAGACGGAGCTTGTCCGCGCCGGGGATCGCGGTCGGATGGACCTGGACGAACTCGGGATTGCCATAAGCCGCGCCGGCCTGGAAACAACGGCTCGCCGCCGCCCCGGTGCAGATGACCGAGTTGGTGCTCTTGCCGTAGACGAGACCGCAGCCACCGGTGGCCATGACGACCGCGTCCGCCTTGAACGAGCGGATCTGCATCGTCCGCATGTCCTGGGCGACGATGCCGACGCAGCTTCCGTCATCGTCGAGGATCGGACGGAGGAACTCCCAGTGCTCGTACTTGGTGACGCGCTTCTCGTGCTGCCAGCGACGCGTCTGCTCGTCGAGGGCGTAGAGGAGCTGCTGGCCGGTGGTCGCGCCGGCGAAGTGGGTCCGCTTGAAGAGCGACCCGCCGAACAGCCGCAGATCGCGGCGGCCCTCCGCGGAGCGGTTGAAGGGGACGCCCATCCGGTCGAGGAGGTCGATGATCCGCGGGGCCCAGTGGGCCATCTCGTGGACCGGCGGCTGGTTGGCGAGGAAGTCACCGCCGTAGACGGTCTCGTCGAAGTGCTCGTATTCCGAATAGCCCTGCTGGCGGGCGATCTCGTTGCACGCGTTGATTCCGCCCTGGGCGCAGACCGAGTGGCTTCGTTTCACCGGCACCAGCGAGAAGAGATCCACGGGAACGCCGCTCTCGGCGATGCGGATGGTGGCGGCGAGACCGGCGAGTCCGCCACCGACCACGATGACGCGTCTGTTGGAATTCTGCACGTTCGACCTCTCAGGAAGCGTGGAAGGACCGAAGGTCACTTCGATGGAATCGGGGCGGCGGATGCGACGGGCGGGTCCGTGGCTCCGCGGATCGTTCAGTTCTCGCTGGGTACGGCAACCGAGGCGGTGGGGCTCTTCATCTGAAGCATCTCCTGCTCGACCGCTTCCGCTTCGCCCACGTCGAGGAAGGTGAAGCCGAGGATCGCCGTCAGGCCGGCCGCGGCGAGTCCGGCGCCGATCGCGGCGCACGCCATCCCCCAGCGGTGCTGGGCGGTCGTCGTGACCGTGAGGCCCCAGGTGATCGCGGCGGTCCAGAGGCCGTTGGCGAAGTGGTACACCGCCGCCATCACGCCCACGAGGTAGAAGACCGCGGCGAACCGGCCCCAGAGACCGTTCTGGAAGTGCTCGGCGGTGGTGGAGGCCGCGTGGTTCGGATCGAATCCGGGCATCAGACCGCCGAAACTCACGCCGAATCGCAGGGACGCCACGTGCATGAAGATGAAGACGAGCGCGATGTATCCGCTCGCCCGCTGGAGCGTGTATCGGACATTGCCCTGATACGCGTACCGGCTGGTGTTGGTGCGGCCCGAGCGGGCGAAGTACACACCCATGGCCGCGTGGTAGATGATCGGCAGCCACAGCCCGAACACCTCGATGAGCAGGAGCGCCGGCAGATCATGGATGAAGTTCACTTCATGCTGGAAGGTCGCGACGCCGCCCACCTTGGTGGCATCCCCCCAGACGATCGAGGAGTTCGTCGTCAGGTGGGGGAAGAGGAAGAGCCCGATCGGAACGATGCCCGAGATCGAGTGGAGTCTTCGGAGGACCAGGTAGTGGCGATCGATGAAGCTGTTCGAACTTGACACGGTTGCTGGCTCGGGTCGAGGAATGGAACTGGGGGCACGATGAACGCGTGAGAGGGCGGTCGGCGACGGTTCAGGGTTCCTGGATTCTCAGGTCCGGGATGTCCGCCGGCGTTCCCGGGGCTCCGGGGGCCCCAGCGGCCTCCGCCTGCTGCTGGGCGACCAGCTGGGCGATCTGCACGAAACGAGATCGCAACTCGTTGAGCACGTTGGTGAGTTCGCCCGCCTCTTCCTCGCTGATGTTTCCCTTGGTCTTCTCGTCGAGGACCGCGAGCAGGTCGATCGCGAACTTCGCGCCGGGGAGGTCGATGACCACGCCGCCGGTCTTGGGATCCGTGTAGGCCCCGAGGCCCATGATCGCCTGCGAGGCGAGGACGCCCATCAGGCCCTTGAAGTCGGCGGGCGGCAGTTCCGGATTGGCGCCGTCCTCGCCGGGGGCGGCCTCGGACTTCTTGGCGGCGGTTTCGGCGAGACGTTCCTTCTCAGCCTGGGCTTCGGCCTTCCAGTCGCTGTCGACGTGGATCTTGGGGGTTTCGTCGGACATCCGGGGACTCCGCGGCACCGCGTGTTCGGGGGATGCCGGAGGGGTTCGTGGTTGAGGAATCGAGCGTCGATTCCGAGGAGTGGTCATTGTACGCGGCTCGTCCCCATGCCGGGCGGTTCCGCCTTCGCTAGCATGCGTGAAGACCATGAACGACCCGCGAACACGCTCCGCGCAGCCCGCCTTGGAACGAACGACGCCCCCGGCGACGCCCCCATTCGAGGCCTGGTGTCGGCGTGCCGGATCCGTGGTGGTCCTCCTGGGGGTGGCGGGTTGTTCGACCGCGATCGACTCCAAGCCGGCCCGAACCCTCTCGGCCGACGAGTTCATTCGGACCGGTGGCGAATCGAAGTCGACCTTTCCACTGGATGCCGCCGCGGAGGCGGATGGACCGATCGAGACGGTCCGCGAGTCCGAGACGGTCGAGATCGACGGGCGGTCCTACACCGAAGGCACCGAGGAGATCATCGGTCCGGACGGGGTGGACGAGGAGGCGTACTCGATCGCCATCGATGTCCCGGTGGGTGTGCCGTATCCGATCGAGAGTCTGGTCGGGCAGATCAACGGGCGGCCCGTGTACGCGGAGGAGTTCCTTCTGCCACTCGAGGATCGCATCCTGCGGATCGTGGCGGAGGCCCCGCTGGCGGAGGCGGTTCGCAGCGTCGATGCGCTGGTCATGCAGCGATTCAGGGAGTTCGTCGATTCGGAACTGATCATCGCGGAGGCGGAGAGCAAGCTCGACTCCCAGCAGCAGCAGGGCGTGCTCGCCTGGCTCAAATCGGTTCAGGAGGACACCATCGCCGATCGTGGCGGAACCCGCGACACGGCATCGGCCAGCATCGAGGAGGAGTTCGGCGTCTCGTTCGATGAGTTCATGCTGCAACGCCGCAGTCTGGCACTGGCCAGTGACCTCCTTCGCAAGCGCGTCCAGCCGCGGGCGATCGTCTCCTGGCGCGACATCGAACAGGCTTATCGTCGGAACTATGCCACGTTCAATCCTCCGCCGACGCTTCGGATCGGTCGCATCCGCTTCAGCACCAAGCGAGAGGTCGAAAAGGTCGAGCAGGCCAAGGCGCTCATCGCGGGCGGGGCGGATTTCTCGGCGGTCTGCGCGGCGATGGAGATTCCCGACGGTGGCGCCTGGCTGGACCTCGAACTGCCGGCGGACGGCATCGCGGGAACCAGCCTGACCAAGGCGGTGAAGTCGCGTCTCGAGGGGCTCGAGATCGGCGAACTCAGCGAGCCGTGGGTTCAGACGGCCTTCATCTCCTGGTTCGCGGTGACCGGGATCGAGAAGCAGCCCGGACGGTCGATCTACGACCCATCCGTCCAGTTCGGCCTGGAGAGCGAGCTCTCGAACATGCGCCTCGTCCAGGAGCAGGAGCGGTATCTCGGCACGCTCAAGGATCGCTGGGTGTCGGGCGACATCGACGACATGCGTCGGCGCATCCTCGCGATCGCCCGGCTTCGGTACTTCTCGGGTTGATCGCCACGGGTCGCACGGCTCGGTTCATCGATCGTTGATCACCCGGCCTCGAACATCTCGATCCGCGGCGGACGACATGCGAGGTCGACGGCGACCACCACGATGCGGACCCGCGCGTCGAATCCCAGTCGGATGCCGGCGCGTTCGAGGCGACGTCGCTGCGTCGATCCGAGATGCTGTTCCGGTC
>JAACEA010000055.1 GCA_009936695.1 Planctomycetia bacterium | reverse complement strand
CTACGGGCTCTTCGCCCTCGGATGGCGGGGGAGCAACCGTCACTGGCATCGCTACGAGCGGGCGTACCTCCTGCTCGCGGCCCTCTCGACCCCGCTGGTGCTCTCGGTGCACTCCGTGGTGTCCTTCGACTTCGCGGTCAGTCAGCTCCCGGGCTGGCACACCACGATCTTCCCGCCGTACTTCGTGGCGGGTGCGATCTTTTCCGGCTTCGCGATGGTGGTGACCCTCGCGGTCCCGGCCCGCGAGATGTTCGGCCTGAAGAACCTCATCACGCTCCGTCACCTCGACAACATGAACAAGGTGATCCTGCTGACCGGCAGCATGGTCGGATACGCCTACGCGATGGAGTTCTTCATCGCGTGGTACTCGGGGGCGATCTACGAGAAGTTCGCCTTCGTGAACCGGGCCTTCGGCCAGTACTGGTGGGCCTACCTGCTCATGGTCAGCTGCAACGTGATCACGCCGCAGCTCTTCTGGTTCAAGGCGATCCGGACCAGCATCCCCCTGATGTTCTTCCTCAGCCTCGTCGTGAACGTGGGCATGTGGTTCGAACGCTTCGTGATCATCGTCAGTTCGCTCGCGAACGACTTCCTTCCCAGCTCGTGGGAGTTCTTCACCCCGACCTGGGTCGACATCGGAACCATGGCCGGCGCCTTCGGCCTGTTCTTCACCATGTTCCTGCTGTTCTGCCGCTTCCTTCCCATGATCGCCATGGCCGAAGTGAAGATGGTCATGCCCGCCGCCGATCCTCACCACGGTGAGGATGGACACGGGCACGACCACGGCACCGCGGCGACCGCGACCGGAGACCAGTCGTGACCACGTTCGAGACACCCACCCCGTCCGTCGAACCGGCGGAGACCGACGAGACCCCGAAGCTGCACGCGCTCCTCGCGGAGTTCGAGACGCCCGGCGAAGTTCTGAAGGCGGCGGCGAAGGTCCGGGAGGCCGGCTACCGCTGGTGGGACTGCTGCACGCCGTTCCCCGTCCACGGACTCGACGGGGCGATGGGCATCAAGCCCACCATCCTTCCGGTCATGGTCTTCTTCGCGGGCCTGACCGGACTCATCGTCGCGTTCATCCTCCAGGCCTTCACGAACTCGACCGGCGCGTCGATCTGGGCGCTGGTCTGGGTGACGGGCTATCCGTACCTGATCTCCGGCAAGCCGCTGCTCTCGATTCCGGCGTTCATTCCGGTGATGTTCGAACTGACCATCCTCTTCTCCGCGCTCACCTGCGTGTTCGGGATGTTCGGGATGAACGGCCTTCCGCGACTGCATCATCCGCTGCTCGCGAACGACCGCTTCCGCCGGGTCACCGACGACCGGTTCTACATCGTGATCGAGGCGCGTGATCCCAAGTTCTTCCGCTCGCGGACCGAGGCGTTCCTCGATTCGATCGGCGCGGTCGCGGTCGAGGAGGTTCAGGACTGATGCCACGAATCATCATCTACAGCGTGATGGTGCTCCTGATGCTGGCGTTGATTCCGCCGGTGGTCGCCGCGCGGGTCCGCGCGTCGCCGTCGCCGAACCGTCCGATCCACATCATCCAGGACATGGACATCCAGGCGAAGTTCAAGCCGCAGACCCTCAACCCGATCTACGCCGACCAGCGTGCGATGCGACCCGAGGTCGTCGGTGCGGTGGCGCGGGGCGAGACCTTCCTCGACACCCATCTCGAGAACGGCGTGGTCGACGGCGGCTGGGCGACTTCGCTCCCCGACGCGGTGGCGCGTGATCTCGAGACGGTCGAGCGCGGCCGGCAGCGATACAACATCTACTGCGCCCCCTGCCACGGCTGGAACGGTGCGGGCAACGGGCCGGTCAACCAGCGGGCCCTCGACCTGATGAACAACGCCGACGGACCGCCGGACGGCACCAGCTGGACGCAGGCCCGGAATCTCCACGACCCGGGTTGGAGCGAGCAGCCGATCGGACAGATCTACAACACGATCACCAACGGGAAGAACTCGATGGCGGGCTACGGCTCGCAGGTCGTGGTCGCCGACCGATGGGCGATCGCCCTTTACGTCAAGGCCCTGCAGCGCAGCCAGAACGCGACGCTCCAGGACGTCCCGGCCGACCAGCGATCGGAGCTGAACCGATGAGCAGCATTCACGTCGCCCGCCCCGACCTGTCCGAGGGGAACACCCGCCTCGGTGATGCGGGCCTGACCGTGCAGCAGGGCGCCGGACTCGTCGGCATCATCGGCCTCGTGGCCAGCGCGGTCATCGGGCTCGGGGGGATGTTCGGCGTCACGCCGACGTTCTTCATGAAGAGCTACACGCAGAACTACCTGTTCGTGCTGTCGATCTCGCTCGGGGCGCTGTTCTTCGTCTTCATCCAGCACCTCACCCGGGCCGGTTGGAGCACGACCGTGCGTCGTCCGGCGGAGGTCATCGCCGCGAATCTCAAGTGGGCGTGGGTCGGACTCATCCCCTTCGCGGCCCTCTGGCTCTCCGGCGGTGGTCACGTCGAAGGCGGGGACCACTCCCACGGCGCGTGGGGGCCCGGCGCCCTCTTCCCGTGGGCCGACCTCGAAGCGATGAAGGCGCACCATCCCGACGAATACAAGATCGTCGCCGCGAAATCCGCCTACCTGAACTCCACGTTCTTCTGGATCCGGGCGGTGATCTACGTCACCTTCTGGGGCGTGGCCTCCACGTGGTTCCTTCGAACCAGCCTCGCCCAGGACGCGACCGGCGACGTCCGGATCACCCAGCGGATGCAGAAGTGGGCGGCACCCACCGCGATCCTCTTCGGCCTCACGATCACCTTCGCGGCCTTCGACTGGATCATGTCCCTGAGTCCGGCGTGGTTCAGCACGATGTTCGGCGTCTACTTCTTCTGCGGGTGCTGCACCTGTGGATTCGCCACGATGATCATCGCGATCCTCCGCGTCCAGTCGTTCGGTCGACTGCAGGGCGTCGTGAATCGCGAGCATTATCAGGACCTCGGCAAGCTGCTCTTCGCCTTCGGCATGATCTTCTGGGCCTACATCGGCTTCAGTCAGTACATGCTGATCTGGTACGCCAACATCCCCGAGGAGACCGGCTGGTTCCTCGCCCGGCAGATCGGTGGATGGGGAACCGTCTCCTTCGTGCTGCTGTTCGGCCACTTCGTGGTGCCCTTCGTGGCCCTGATCTCGAAGTGGACGAAGCGGATGTCCTGGTACCTGATGGGGGCGGCGGTCTGGATGCTCTTCTTCGG
>JAACEA010000451.1 GCA_009936695.1 Planctomycetia bacterium | reverse complement strand
GGGATCATGCCGAACAACGCGAGGGACATCGTCGGGGGTCGCTCCCGTCACCTGGATGCGACGGACGCATCGGCCTCGTCGAGCGGCGCGGTGGGCTCGACCGTCGGAGATTCGTCCCGACCGGGCTGCTGCTCCATCGCACCGGGAATCACCGCCGGCAGGTCGCCGCCGTCGAGCGTCGACAGGAAGGCGACCAGCGCCTGGGTCTCCGCGCTGCTGAGGTTCTTTCCATAGGCCGGCATGTTCCCGCCGCCCTGCTGGATCTGTCGCACCAGTTGATCCCAGCTCAACCGCGTCGCGACGTCGTCCAGGGCCGGACCTCGCTTGCCGCCCTCGCCACCGATCGAATGACAGTTCCGGCACTGCGCGTACTGGAGCTGGATCGCCCCCTGCAGTTCGAGGGGGGAACGATGCCGGACGTACTCGACGGGCGTGGGAATCGAGGTCCACGCCTTCATCACCGGACTCCAGGGCGAACCGATGCCGAGCCAGGTGAGGACCAGCAGGGCGGTCACGATGATGCAGAGCACGATCACCGAGAGCGGTCGTCGCGACGGCGCCCTTTCACCGCGGGGAGCGAGGAACGGCAGGGCGGCGAGCAGCGCGATCGCGACCGGTGGTCCGACCAGGATCAGGAAGGTCTCGGTCTGCGGGGGCAGCAGTGCGAGCACCGCGAAGAGCCAGAGGAACAGGGTGTCGGGCCGCGGCGCCACTTCGATGCTCTGCGGATCCGGGAGCGGGCCGGGCCCGATGGGACCGAACCAGGAGGCGATGCCGATCAACGCGATCAGCGCGGCACCGCAGAACACCATGTCCCGACGAGCCGCGTCGGGGAAGAACGGGACGCCGGTCTTCTTGACCCGCGCCTCGTACTCCTCGCGATAGGTCTCGGGCTCGATCGGCTGGCCGACCTTGGGCATCTCGCTGATCCCGCCCTTGAGGACGAGGATGAGGTGGATCCCGATGAGACCGATGAGGGTTCCCGGCAGGACGAAGACGTGCAGCGCGAAGAACCGGCTCAGCGTCGCCCCGGAGATGTCGGGCCCGCCGAGGACGACCGAGCGGAGCCAGTTCCCGGCGAAGGGGACGCGGTCGACGATCGCCGCTCCGATGCCGAGCCCCCAGTACGCGTTCGCGTCCCACCGCATGATCTGGCCGGTGAACGCGAGCCCGAGCGTGGTGAGGCAGAGGAAGACGCCCGCGACCCAGGTCAGTTCCCGGGGGAACTTGTAGGTGCCGTGCAGGAACACCTGCGTCATGTGGATGAGCATCATCACGCACATCGCGTTCGAGCTCCATCCGTGAAGGGCCCGGAGCATCCAGCCCATCGGAATCCGCTGATCGATGTAGATGAGGCTCTGGTAGGCCTCCGCCGCGCTCGGGACGTAGATCGTGGTGAGCAGGATCCCGGTGACCAGCTGCACCATGAAGAACATCAGCGTGGCGCTGCCGAAGACGTACCACCACTTCGCGCTGCGGGGCACCTTGTGGAACATCGCGTGCTCGGCGACCGAGACCAGTCCGGTCCGGTCGTCGACCCAGTCGAGGCTCTTCCTGACGTTTCCGTCCTGCTTCATGTCAGGTCGTCTCCTGCAGTCCGGGCAGTCGCCCGCCGAGGATCTCGAAACTGTCGCCGTCGATCCGCCACTCGTACTCGAAGAGCCCGCGCGGCGGCGGTCCCGACGCCCGCGAGCCGTCCTCGTAGTAGACCCCGCCGTGACACGGGCACATGAAGAGTCGCGACTGGGCGAACCACTCGACGGGGCAACCGAGGTGGGCGCAGTTCACCGCGAAGACCTGGAACGTCTTCGAGTCGATGCAGCGGACGTAGCAGACGTTCTTGTTGGTCTCGCCGTCGGTCGGGGAGTCCCAGGGATTCGTGAACTTCACCAGCACGGTCTCGCCGGGCTTGAAGCGGGTGGGCTTTCCGAGCGAGACCCATCGGTTGGGATCGCTCGCCTCCGCCGGCGCGATCGCGACCCCGACGATCGGAATCGCGGCGAGTCCGCCGCCCACGGTGAGGAGCGTGGTGCCGGCGGCGAACAGGAACCCTCGACGGCCCCCCTTCGTGGCGCCTTCGCATCCTTCGCACGGCGACGGGGCGTCGTGATCGGTGTCGTCGGTCTGGCTGCGCTCGTCGGTCATGGGGCACCATCCTTCACTTCGGTACCGGAGTGCAGGCTCGAACGGCCCGCACCGAGATAGCCTCGATGCCCTCGCAATTGGACCAAGAAGACACAACACCCTCATCTCCAAAGCTTCCAACACCGTCATCTGACTTTTACTGATTTATATT
>JAACEA010000450.1 GCA_009936695.1 Planctomycetia bacterium | reverse complement strand
TGTGCACGGTGAGGCCCACGAAGGCGCCGACCCAGCCGAGACGATGTTCCGAACTGGGTGCGTCCTCCAGGCACGCTTCGGACGATTGATGATCGTGACCGCAAGTGTGTCCGTTCTCGTCCGGCGTCTCGTGATGGTGGAAGCAGAAGAATCGTTCGAGGAGGAACATGGCGAGGAATCCGCCGACCGCCGCGAGCATCACGGTGTGCATCGAGACCCCGTCGCCGTGGGCGTGCACCACGGCCTCCGCGGCGTGCCCGAGCATGTGAAGTATCCCGACCCCCAGCATGACCCCCGAGACGAGACAGAGGGCGAGCTGCATCCGACGATGCGTCAGGCGGACGAGACTCGGAACGAGACCTCCCCCGACCGAGACGAGCAGGATGACGATGCAATAGAAGACCAGCGTCGCGGTGGCGGACATGATTCGGACTCCGGGTCGGGAGGATAGCGGCTGGACGCCACCGATTCCCGGCCGGCCCCTCGATGCTGGCCGTCGAGGAGTCCGTTCGATATACTTCGCGGCCGGCCGAATGGCCGGATCATGCGGGGCCGTAGCTCAATTGGGAGAGCGCCTCGGTCGCATCGAGGAGGTTGTCGGTTCGATCCCGATCGGCTCCACTGAACCCCGCCCGCCCCTTTCCACCCCCGTGGAAGGGGGCGTTGCTTTATCAGGACGTCATTTCGACCCTGCGCCGGCGTGCCGCTCGCGCCGAAGCGAGCCCAGAACACCCCTTCCGGGGGGGCCGGCCCTTGTTCTCGAAGAATCTCTCCAACAAGGCGGGCCGAACCGGCCGGCTTTTCGCATGGGATACCGAGGAGGCCGGTCTGGAGAGAGCATCGACCCCCTCGAAACGCCTGTCTCCAGGACTCCGGACGAAGGCCCCCAGAGACGACGGCGACCGGGACTCACCACGAGTTCCTTCCCCGCTCGATCCACCTCGGATCGAGTGGGGTTTTCATTCGGCTTCTCGACGAGGAGTTGAATCACTCCGCCCCGTTCGGTCTAGCATGGGGCCATGCGATCCACCGACACCGTCCGACAGCGTTTCCTTCGAACCCTCGCCCCGGTGTTCGTCTGCCTCCTGACCGCTTCGATCCTCCTCGCTTTGGACACGCCGAAGCCGCCGGACGTCGAACCCCCCGCGGCTCGCGCGGAAACCCCCGCGGTGCTCGTCTTCTCGCGGACCACGGGCTTCCGACACGGTTCGATCCCCGCCGGCATCAAGTCACTCACCGAGCTCGGTCGTGAGCACGGGTTCCGGGTCGAGGCGACCGAGGATCCACGATTCTTCGAACCCACCCGGCTCGGCAAGACGGACTGCGTCGTCTTCCTGAACACCACCGGTGACGTCCTCGACGACGAGCAGCAGCGGCACTTCGAGAACTTCATTCGGGGAGGCGGTGGATACGTCGGCGTGCACAGTGCGGCCGACACCGAGTACGACTGGCCCTGGTACGGCCGCCTGGTCGGCGCCTGGTTCAAGACTCATCCGGCGATCCAGCCCGCCCGGATCAACGTCGAAGATCGAACGTTCCCCGCGACCCGCATGCTGCCCGCGACCTGGGACCGGACCGACGAGTGGTACGTCTACCGAAAGAATCCCCGGCCCAACGTCCGCGTTCTGATGAGTCTCGACGAGACGTCGTATCAGGGCGGTGGCATGGACGGCGATCATCCCATCAGCTGGTATCACGACTACGACGGGGGCCGCGCCTTCTATACAGGCGGCGGACACACCGATGCGTCGTACGCCGAGCCGCTCTTCCGCGAGCATCTCGCCGGCGCGATCAAGTGGGCGGCGGGCATGACGCCCCACCCCCCGCGAAAGCCTGCCGTCCCCACGGACGCCGTGCCGGGCGACGCCACCCCCGACAAAGGCGCGACGCGATGAGGGCCGCGACCGTCACCGCGTTCGGAATGGGCCTGGGTGGTGCCATCGCGATCACCGTCACGGTCCTCCTCGGTGGCTGCGGGCCGAGCAGCGCCAGCGCGTCCGAGTCCAACCTTCCGAAGACCGGGCCGGACACCCGCACCACCGAAGCGCACCCCGAGCACGGCGAGCGGCACACCATGTGGGTGACCGCGACCGCCTACTGCTCGCGGCCTCAGGAGACGGATGGCGATCCCTTCATCGCCGCCTGGAACGAACGACTGGATCCGAAGGTGAAGTCCATCGCGGTCAGCCGGGACCTCCTCGAAGAGGGACTGCACCACCGTTCGTCGGTCTGGATCGAGATCGATGGGAAGGAGACGGGGCCGTACCTCGTCCTGGACAAGATGAACAAGCGGTGGAAGCACCGGATCGACGTCTACTT
>JAACEA010000449.1 GCA_009936695.1 Planctomycetia bacterium | reverse complement strand
GCGGGATACGTCGTCCTGCCTCCGTTGGCGGCGGCGATCTTCGTGAGCATGGGACGATCCCCGCTCGTCGGGATCGCCGCGGTGTTCGTCGGGGTCGGCGGGGGATTCAGCGCGAATCTCGCGGTCACCGCCCTCGACCCGATGCTGGCCGGGGCGACGCAGGATGCGGCGCGACTCATCGACGACGCCGTCGTCGTCGAGGTGACCGCCAACTGGTACTTCATGATCGCCTCGACCTTCCTGGTGACCCTGGTCGGTTGGCTGGTCACCGTGTTCGTCGTCGAGCCGAGGTTCGATCCGGAGGAAGTGGCCCGCCAGATCGCGGTGGGTCGCGAGGCCACGGGTGACGACCAGGCCGAAGCGGAATCCTCGGGGAGCGGTCCGCTCCTCGCGTCGCTCGCATCGTTGGTGCTCGTGGCGACCGGACTGGTACTGCTGGTGGTGCTTCCCGGCGCCCCCCTCGCGGAGGTGTGGGCCCAGGCGATGGTCCCGATGCTCTTCGTGCTCTTCCTCGTTCCCGGCGTGGTCTTCGGCATCGCCAACGGGACGATTCGAAACGATCGCGACGTCGCGCGGATGCTCGCCGAGTCGATGTCGTCGATGGGCGGGTACGTCGTGCTCGCCTTCTTCTGCGGCCAGTTCGTCGCGTGGTTCAAGGAGAGCGGGCTCGGAACGATCCTCGCGATCAACGGGATCGAGGTGCTCTCGAGCTGGAACCTTCCGCGGGAGCTCCTCGTGGTGGCGGTGATCCTGCTGACCGCGGGACTGAATCTCTTCATCGGCTCCGCGAGCGCGAAGTGGTTCCTCCTCGCGCCGGTCTTCGTCCCGTTGTTCCTCGGACTCGGCGTCTCGCCCGAGCTCACCCAGGCGGCCTACCGCGTCGGGGACTCGACCACCAACATCATCGCGCCGTTGAATCCCTACCTCGTCATCGTCATCGTCTTCATGCGACGGTACGTGCCGAAGGCCGGGATCGGGAGCGTGTTCTCGCTCATGCTGCCCTACAGCATCGCGCTGCTGCTGGTGTGGCCGATCTTCCTGCTCGCCTGGTCCTCCCTCGGAATTCCGCTCGGTCCCGACAACGGACCGCTCTTCCTCGAGCCGATGACCGCGGGATGACGCGAAGCGTCGATCGAAGAGGTGCCCGCCGCAGCCTCGGGGCGGGCGATGGCGTCGATCCCCGCCCGAGAGGATCCAGGGCATTCTTCGCGTCTTGGGATCGAATTCGAGCGACCGACGGCGAGGCCACCGAGCCCCGAGTCCTCCCGCTCGATCAGCTGGCGGGCCAGCTGAAGGTCTCGAGGTGGTGCTTGAGATCGCCTGCGGACTGAAACCGTCGCGAGATGACATCCGATCGGCAACCACCGATCAGATATCGCAGATGCTCGCTTCGCGTGGCTGCGGTGAAGCGCGGGCCACCGGTCATCTCACGAAGCAGTCGGGCGCAATCGACGAGATCGTCCTTCTGATGGCGACGATCGCCACGGCCTCGATCGTAGAAGTCCACGAGTTTGAGATCGAAGCGGATTCCCCTGCGTCTGACGAGGATGTTCTGGGCGTGAAGATCTCCGTGGTACTCGCCCATGCCGTGGAGTTCCTCGAGGCCGCACGCGAGCTCGTGCAGGATGGCCATGGCCTCGAATTCGGAGAGTCGGCCTCCGCGCGAAGCGGCGATCAGCCGATCGAGCCGGGTGCCCTCGACGTATTCACTGATCAGCGCCGTCACCGGGCTGCGGCGAACCTGGAGTTGTTCCACGTGATGGTATTGGATGACCATGCGGCAATCCCGCAGTCGCTCGAGCTTGCGGGCATAGAAAAGCACGGCGTGATCTCGGATGTTCCGGTTCGGATGGAACAACTTCGCAGCACGAACGGCGCCGGTGGCGCGCTCGATGATGCGATAGACCTCGCCTTCCCAGCCATGGCCGATGTGGGAGACGACCTCGTACTTGCCCCCGATGACTCGGCCGGCCGGCAGATCGAAGCTCGGGGCCTGGCGGGTGGTGCGGTGCATGGCGCGGAATCATCGGGCCTCGAGCGGTCAGACGCCACCCCGGATGCCGGAAATCGATGGAAAGATCGGATCGGAGAACCGGGCACCGTCTGGCCTCGGGCCCGTGGTGCCAAGAGGCCCGGCACGCGAAAAGCCCCGACGAGTCGGGGCTTTCGGGGGGGAACGCGAGTGGAAGGACTCGAACCTTCAACCGCCGGTTTCGTAGACCGGTGCTCTATCCAATTGAGCTACACTCGCTCGGTTTCGGACGGGGGATTGTAGCGGAATCGACGCTGCCGGTGAACCCGGCGTCAGGACCGGTCCGGGGCGCCCCCGGTCTCGAGCACGATGTCGGCTTCACGGCTCGTGGCGGGCCCCGCCGTCGTCTCGGGCGGTGCGATCCAGCTGCCATCGGTGCTGTGTTCGGCCTGCGTCATCAGCGACTTCGCCGCGAAGGGGAGAGCGAGGATGCCCACGCCGAACACCACCGCCGCCACCTTCGGCCAGGGGGTCGGTCCGGCATCGACGCCTTCGGTGCGGGCGTCGGGCTTGCGGATCACCGGCAGGCCGGCGAGGTGCAGGTAGTAATAGGAACTCACCGCACTGGTCGCCATCATGATGACCACCAGAGGTGTCTCGCCCGCGGTGATGCCCGCGACCACGAGATCCAGCTTGCCCCAGAAGCCGAGCAGCGGTGGAAGGCCGAGCATCGAGAAGGAACTCGCCGCGAGGACGAACGCCATTCCGGGATGCCGCTTCCAGAGGCCGGCGAGGTCGTCCAGTGTCTCGACTTCGCGACCATGGCGCTGGAGTCCGCAGAGCACGCCGAACATCGCGACGTTCGCGACCCCGTAGGTGACGAGATAGAAGAGGACGGCGTCGATGCCTTCGGCGGTGCCGGCGATGACGCCGACGAGCATGTAGCCGGAATGGGAGATCGACGAGTAGGCGAGCAGCCGCTTGATCGAGGTCTGCAGCAGGGCGCCGATGTTCCCGAGGATCATGGTCAGCACCGCGATCACCCAGAGGGTCGCGTGCACCGGCTTCGGAAGGCCTTCGGCGGGCACCTTGATGCCCGCGTCGTCGATCATGTGGTGGCCGCTCCACCCGACCGCCATGCAGAGCATGATGATCGCTCCGAAGCCCGCGACCTTCGGCATGAAGGAGATGAACGCAGTGACCGGCGTGGGAGCGCCCTGGTAGACGTCGGGGGCATAGAAGTGCATCGGCACCGCGGTGATCTTGAAGCAGAGCCCGACGATCGCCAGCACCATGCCCAGCACGCCGAAGAACGGGATGCCTCCCGCCGCGGCCTGGGTGGCGAAGACCTCCTGCATGCCGGTGAGCGACAGGGTTCCCGTCGCGCCGTACATCAGCGAGAAGCCGTACAGGAAGGTCGCGGAGCTCATCGCGCCGAGGAAGAAGTACTTGATCGCCGCTTCCATGTTCCGGCGGGTGCCGCGGCCGAGGGCGACCATGACGTAGGTGGGCAGCGAAGAGAGTTCGATCGCGAGGAAGAGCCAGATCAGGTCGTTCGCGTTCGCGATCAGCATCGTGCCCGCGATCGAAAGCAGCAGGAAGGCGTGGTATTCACCACGCACCACCCGGAGCGGGTCGAACCCCGCGCGACCGTTGCGGATCGCCTCCTCGTAACGACGGTCGACCATGCCGATCCCGACCAGCACCAGGCCGATCGCGATCACGCCCACCATCACCTTGAGGTAAAGCCCGAGATTCGGCAGCAGGAGGTCGGCCCCGGTGACCGCTTCGGAGCCGTCGTAGACGACGTCGGTGGCGATGATCGCGGCGACCAGGAATCCGATGGTGGTCCAGGGCACCGCGTTCCGCACACGGCGGTTCGAGGAGAGACCGAGGACCGCGACGACCACGGCGCCGATGAGGAGCAGGATCTCCGGCGTGATCAGGAGCAGCTTGGAGCTCATGTCGACCATGGGTTCAGCGGCTCCTCTCGGCGGGGACGATGTCCGGGGAGGACACGTCGGCCGTGGACACGGGAGAGAAGGCGACTGATTCCGCCACTTCCATCTGTTCCATTCGCTGGACGTGGGCCTCGACCAGGGCG
>JAACEA010000054.1 GCA_009936695.1 Planctomycetia bacterium | reverse complement strand
TTCGCGCTGTACCTCGACGGACTCTCCGCGTACTGGATCCTCTTCGTCACCTTCCTCGGCACGATGATCGCGTTCTACGCGAGCGAGTACATGGAGGAGGACAAGGGCACCGGCTACTGCCGGTTCTTCGCGGGCGTCAGCATCTTCCTGTTCGCGATGACCGCACTGGTGCTCGGCGAGAACCTCGTCCTGCTCTACCTCGGCTGGGAGGGCGTCGGTCTCGCCAGCTACCTGCTCATCGGCTACTACTACAAGAAGCCCGAAGCGGTGGCGGCGGCCAAGAAGGCCTTCATCATGAACCGGATCGGCGACCTGGGCCTCGCCCTCGGCGTCTACCTGATCTGGCTCGAGTACGGCAGCCTCGACTACGCCACCCTGTTCGTCGCCCTCGAAGCGGGCGACACCGGGGCCGGCCAGTACGGCGGATGGGCCGCGACGCTCATCCCCTGGTGCCTGATGCTCGGCGCCTTCGGCAAGTCCGCCCAGTTGCCGCTCTACGTCTGGCTTCCGGACGCCATGGAAGGCCCGACCCCGGTCTCCGCCCTGATCCATGCCGCGACGATGGTCACCGCGGGCATCTACCTGATCGCCCGCATGATGCCGTTCTTCCTGATGAACAAGGCCGACGGCGGCCACGCCCTCGAAGCGGACGCCTGGATCGGCGGACTGACCGCCCTGCTCGCCGCGACGATCGGCATGGCCCAGTACGACATCAAACGGGTCATGGCGTATTCGACGGTCTCGCAGCTGGGCTACATGTTCATGGGTCTCGGCCTGCTGACCAGTTTCGGTGCCTGCTACCACGTGCTGACCCACGCGTTCTTCAAGGCCCTGCTGTTCCTCTGCTGCGGTGCGGTGATGCACGGCTTCGGCGGCCAGCTCGACCTTCGCAAGCTCGGCGGCCTTCGACGCGTGAACGGCTGGAAGGTCGTCTGCTGGACGATGCTGATCGGCAGCCTGTGGCTCGCCGGCGTCCCCGGCACCGCCGGTTACTTCTCGAAGGACGAGATCCTCGCCCAGGCCTTCATCGCCGACGGCGCCGGATTCCGGATCCTCGGCTGGATCGGCATCGTCACCGCCGGCCTGACCGCGTACTACACCTTCCGAGTGTGGTTCCGGGTCTTCACCGGCCCGACCCACTACAAGCCCGACGAAGCCCACGGCCACGGCGATCACGACGACCACGGCGACGACCACGACTTCCATCCGCACGCCCCCGGCCCGCGGATCAACCTGGTCCTGCTGATCCTCGCCGCCGGCGCGATCTGGCTCGCCGCGGGCTACTTCATCTCCGCCGACGTCTGGGGCACCCAGGGCTGGGTGAAGAACGCGATCATGCAGTCGAGCGCCGGTACCGGCCTGCAGTTGATGCCCGCCGGATCGAACCCCACCCTGTTCGGTGCCGACCCGCACACCGCGATGTACTTCGTGAGTGGCACGGTCGGGCTGATCGGACTGGCGATCGCCTGGTGGCTGCACTGTGCGAACCGCCGGGCCGCCGATGACCTTCGTGCGTGGCTGATGCAGCGAGGCTGGATCGCCTGGCTTCCGAAGGCCATGGAAAATAAGTGGTACGTCGACGAGATCTACATCGCGACGATCCGCTTCCCGCTCTGGATCGCGAGTCAGGCCCTCTACATGTTCGACCGCATCTTCGTCGACGGCATCGGCGTGAACGGGACCGCCCGCATTCCGAAGATCGCCGCCTCGCTCTTCCAGCCGCTCTACAACGGCAAGCTGCAGGGCTACGCGACCTCGATGGCCGGCGGCGTGGCCCTCGTGCTCGCCTGGATCATCTGGGTCTGGATGAGGGGGAGCGTCTGATGCAGCTCTGGATCCTGCTTCTCATCCCGATCGCGACCTGCGTCGGCATCGCCTTCGGCGGTGAACGGAACGCCCGAGCGGTCGCCCTCGGCGGCTCGCTCGCGACCCTCGCCTGGGCGGTGGTCCTCGCGATGCAGTTCCCCCACTGGCAGGCCGACCAGTGGATGTACTGGCCGGCACCCGAGTCGGACGCCTTCCCGGTGCTGCCGGGGATCGGTGTCGCCCTCGAGCTGGGCGTGGACAGCGTCTCGCTCCTCCTGGTGCTGTTGAACGTGTTCCTGATGCCCTGCTGCGTGCTCGGCTCGTGGAGCGCGATCCAGGAACGACGCCGCGAGTTCTACATCTGGTTGATGGTCCTCTCGACCTGCGTGATGGGCGTGTTCGTGGCCCGTGACGTGATCAGCTTCTACACCTTCTTCGAGGCGTCGCTGGTCCCCGGCTTCTTCATGCTGGCGATCTACGGCGGCCCGGATCGCCGCGAGGCCTCGTTCAAGTTCTTCATCTACACCTTCGTCGGCTCGCTGTTCATGCTGCTGGGCCTCGCCTACGTGGCGTGGCAGCACGCGGAACAGACCGGGGACTGGTCGTTCGCGATCAAGGACCTGACCGCGTTCGCACCGTCGCTCTCCGCCGAGGAACAGGGCTGGATCCTCCTCGCCCTGCTCGCCGGACTCGCGGTGAAGGTTCCGCTCTTCCCGCTGCACACCTGGCTTCCGCTCGCCCACAACCAGGCTCCCACCGCGGGTTCGGTCAACTTCGCCGCGGTGATCCTGAAGCTCGGTCTCTACGGCCTCTACGTCTTCATCCTGCCGATGGTGCCGGAGGCGGTCGTGACCTGGGCCCCGACCATCGCGGTGCTCGCGGTGATCGGCATCGTCTACGCCGCCCTGATCTGCTGGGTGCAGACCGACGTCAAGAAACTCATCGCCTACTCGTCGGTGAGCCACATGGGCTTCGCCGTGCTCGGCCTGATCGCCCTCAATCCGATCGGCCTGCAGGGCTCGGTCTTCTACATGCTCAGTCACGGCTTCGCGACCGGCGGCCTCTTCCTCTGCATCGGCATGATGTACGAGCGATACCACACCAAGGACCTTCGCGAGGTCGGCGGGCTGGCCTTCAAGATGCCGGTCTGGTCGTTCTTCTTCATCGTGCTTGTCTTCGCGAGCGTCGGACTCCCCGGGCTGAATGGTTTCGTGAGCGAGTTCCTCTGCCTGATCGGGACCTTCATCGCAGTGCCGGGCGCCCAGTCGGGCTACGGCGGCGTGCTGGGTCCGTGGTTCGCCGCGGTCGCCGCGACCGGCATGGTGCTCGGTGCGATGTACCTGCTGTACATGACCGGCAAGCTCTGCTTCGGCCCGCTCCGGGAGCCGACCGATCATCACGACCACGAGGAACTGCCCAAGGATCTCAATCTTCGCGAGATCGCGGCCGTCGCCCCGATCGCCCTCGTCTGCCTGGTGTTCGGCCTCGTGCCGTGGCCGATTCTCCACGCGGTCGAACCGGTGGCCGAGGAAGTCCTGAAGCCGTACCCCGCCCTGGTCGAGGCCCACGTCCAGCGAATGGAACAGATGGAAGTGGCGGAATCAGTCGCCTTCTCTCCCGTGTCCACGGCCGACGT
>JAACEA010000448.1 GCA_009936695.1 Planctomycetia bacterium | reverse complement strand
GGGCAGAGCCGGTGCGATCGAGTCGGTCGGCGTGGTGTCGACATCCACCCGGACGTGGAGATCCCCGGAAGAGACGGCTTCGACCTCGCCGGCCGTCGACCGCAACGGGGTGCTTCCCCCCATGGCGTCGAGGGATGCCACAGCGGCGCGCTCCGCAGCTTCCGCCTGCGTGATCTCGCTGGTCACCGTCGCACACGATGACATGTCCAGCGTCGAAGTCGACGGTTCGTCGGCTTCGAACTCCTCGGCGATCCGGCTTGCCATCAATGCCTCGAGTGCGGCGGCAGGACTCGAGGCCTCGTCGTTCGTGTCGGCCGAATCGGAGTTCATCGGCACTGCGGCGTCGTTTCCGTGCTGGTCGCTGGCCATCGGCGGTCTCGACGCAGACGACGGTGCTTCCGACGGGCTTGCCATTCCGAAGAGATCGACCTGAGGGCCCTCAGTGCCGAGATCACGTGCGGCCGGGCCACGCTTGATTCCGCCCTCCTGCAGTCCGGTACCAGACGCCGGGTCGGTCGCGCTTCCTTCGACTTCCGCCACCAGGTCGTCGGAGAGGCGTTCCAGATCGCTCAGGAGCTCCTCGGCATCCATCTCGGGCCGATCCCCCGCTGAATCAGGGTCCATTTCCTCATTGGATTCGCCCGCAGCCGACTCGCCAAGCAACGAGCGGGCATCCCGAAGGACGTCCTCGACCAGGCCGTCGACCGCGGAGCCATCAGGGGCGAGGGTGACTTCCGGGTCCGTGCCTGAGGGGGGCGTGAGGTTTTCTTGTGGAGAGTTCGGCATGGTGACACCCTTTCATCGGCACGAACCCCGCTCGACATGCGTGGAACGAACCTTCGACCTTGGTTATCGAACCCTTTTGGTTTTCCCCATCTGGTGCACCGGCTGTGGAGAACCCAGTCGGCATCAGGGGATTCACCCGCACAGATGTCGCCGCCAATCCAAGTCGAATGCTCAACTGGATTTACGCCCGATCCGGACGCATTCGAAGCTGGATTCAGCCGATGCCCACAGACCATGCTGGATGATTCGATCATGAGAAAGAACCTGGTGGAGCCGACCGACCAGTCGAGTGACGCCGATCGTCGCGAAGCGGACCGGGAGTCGATCTCCGTGGAGGTCGTGCTCGCGTGGCACTTCAATCCGGACCAACCCGTTCGGTACCGATCCGTCGACCTGAGCGACACTGGAATCCGGGTTCGATCCTCGACCCCGCTCCTCGAGGGAATGACCGGAACCCTGAAGACCATTCTTCCGGAAGGGCGACACCTCGACCGACCCGTCATGGTCGTCTGGGCCCGCCCCGGTGGCGATGACCATCATCCGGGATTCGAGGCCGGGCTTCGTTTCTTCTGATCGTCACCGGACCGACGATGATCGAATCCGGGCGCGAATGCCACTTCCCGTCGTCGCGACCGTCATCGAACCGTCTCGTGAGACCGTGACGGCGCCAGCGCCATCACGACAGGTCACGAGTCGTACCCGACATCGTGCCGCGCGATCGAATCGATCCGTTTCGAACCGGCGCGGGCCGGTCGATTGAAGCATGATCGTCGGATCCACCGATTCAATCAGTTCGACGACCACCGGGCGCCAACTGCCATGGTGGGGAATCTCCATGACCCTCGCTCGAAGCTTCGGCGTCCGGCGCATCAGCCGAATCGCGCCCGCGGTCTCCAGGTCACCCAGAAGAAGCAGATCCGCGATCCGATGCTCCCCTCTCGAAGTCACGGAAGGTCCGTGGATCTGAAGCGATATCGACTCGTCGTTGATGCGACGAAAGCGGTCCGTGACGTCGGGGTGCAAGACCAGCCAATCGCCATCGGGGAATGCCAGCCGATCCATCCTGCTCACGATCCGAAGACGCTTCGTCCGAGCGATCGCTTCAAGAAGACGCGAATGTTCAGTGGTATCGGGGGCTCCGTGGATTCGCCGCAGAAACGCGGGCGTCACCACGATCGAATCCGTTGGAACCAGTCGAACCAGATCCGGAATCGCGCCGTGGTGATCGATGTTCGCATGTGAGATCACGATTCCGTCGAGATGACGGACCCCGAGCGAACGAAGCCCGCGGAACATCGTTTGGGCACCGAATCCCGGGATGCTCGAACTTCCCGCATCGAAGAGGACCGTGGATCGTGGCGTTCGAACCAGGATCGCGGTGCCGTCGCCGACGGCGAGCATGTCGACTCGAAGTCGATCGTCGGTCGACGTACCGGCTGATGGAAGCATCGGAATCAAGACCGTCAAGAGAAAGGTCGACTCGGCGATGCGCCGAATGCCGCGATGCATCGAAAGCCCGGGAATGGTGACGCCGAGCATCGTCGCCAGAAGCGTCCAGATGCCACCGGGATCCAACGTCAGGATGACCGGAGAGACGTCGGCCACGTCGATGACGATCTCGCGCAGCATTCGTTCAATACCATTGACCGGTCTTGCGATGGCGTGACCGAACATGGGATCCACCATCGCGATGATCGATGCTGGAACGATCAGCATGAGAAGGAGCAACATCAGCGGCGCGATGATGATGTTCGCGGGTATCAGGTAGAGGGGGACCACGCCGAAGCGGGCCTCCACGATCGGAAGCGTCGCGAGACAAGCCACGGTCGATGCCGTCGCCATCGTGGCCCAGCGATCGTGGATCATGCCCCACCGGCTTCGTCCGATCGAATCGCGATTCCCGAACCACGACGCTCGAGCCCCGCCACACGAGAACGCCAGTGCGGAAGTCGCGACGAAGCTCAATTGGAAACCCACGGAATCGATCCAACCGGGGTCACTCCAGAGCATGCACCCCGCCACGATCCCAAGAAGCGGAATCACGCCGAACGCCGCCCCGATCGCGGTGGCGGTCAGGGCCGGAACGATCATCGATGCGGCGCGCACGACGCTCGGGCTCGAATCGACGAGCATCACGCCACCGACCACGAACGTCGCAGTGACCGCGCATCGGATCAATCGCCCCACGCCGATCCACCCGAGAATGAACCATGGAATCGACGCGACGACGGCGAGATGCAGACCGCTGATCGCGAGCAGATGCGAAACGCCCGAGCGCTGGAACGCGGTCCGGGTCCGATCATCAAGTCGATCACGGTCGCCCGTCAGGAGACACCACAGCAGTGATTCCTCATCAGAACCACCCTCGGAGCACGACACCATGGCATCGATCCCGCGGCGGAACCGGTCGCGGATCTCGGATCGGATCGCCACCATCCAATTCACGTCGATTCCACGATTCGCGTCCACCACGGGGCGAATGAGCCGAGCGTCCGGCACCAGTATCGAGACCCCGCTCGATGCACGAATGCCTCGAGGCGCTCCGGGGTTGGGGGATCGCCCGGCTGGCCTCAACGTTCCAACCAGGGCGACTTTCACACCTGGCAGAGCGGGCATCGAACCGGACGCGATTCGAACCTCGATCTCGGTTCCTACGGGCAGCGGCATGATCGATCCGTCGCCGAGCGTTTTCGAATCGACCTTCAGCATGACGATGTGCGAGGTGTCTGGAATGGAATCACGTCGCCCGAGGTGGGTGTGTTCCGCCCGCGCCACATCGAGAAACCTCCCTTCGACCGCAACCAGCGATCGCGCTTGCCCGCGAGCCTCCGGCCACCGGTTGGTGTTCGCATCGAGCATCGCCAGCGCCGCGTAGACCGAGGCGATGGACACCAGCATCATGAATCTCGTTCGGTGGCCCGCCGTTCCCGATCGAATCACCTGCGCGAATCCGACGCAGGCGATCACCACGGCGGTGGCGATCGTGATCTCCTCGCCGTGTTCCAGATCGAGGCTGAAGATGCACCGACCCATCGCCGTGCCTGCAAAGGCACCCACGCCGAACACGACGCCGAACCATCCCCCTCTTCGGCCAGCTCGTTGCATCACGGGGGATGAGGG
>JAACEA010000447.1 GCA_009936695.1 Planctomycetia bacterium | reverse complement strand
GATACGACATCGTCCGGGCCACCGAGTCGGCGCGATCCCGAGCCTCCGGCACCACGTTCGAAGCGGAGTGGCGACGCATCCTCGATGCGGGCATGATCGCGGGCACCGCATGGCCCGCCGCAACGCCCGGTCTCGACGCGGGCCGCGTCGCCGGCGCCGTCTCGAGCCTCGCCGAGTCTCGATCGAAGGTCGCCGCCGACGATCTCGAGCTGGTCTTCACCACGGACGCCCGCGTCTACGACGGCCGGTTCGCCAACCTCGGCTGGCTCCAGGAACTTCCCGACGCGGTGACCAAGATCACCTGGGACAACGCGCTCCTGATCAGTCCCTCGCTCTACAAGGCGCGCGGTCTGAAGACCGGCGACGTCGTCTCGGTCAAGGTCGACGGCCGGGAGATCGAGGCCGCCGTGTTCCCGGTTCCGGGAATGGCCGCCAACACCCTCGCGATCGCGCTGGGCTGGGGCCAGGGCGCCGATGCCGGGCCGATCGCGGACGGCGCCGGCTTCGACGCGTATCCGGTGCGGACGACCACCGCCGCCTGGATCGCGGACGGCGCGACGATGTCGTCGACCGGCGGGACCTACTCGTTCGCCCAGACCCAGGACCACGGGGCGATGGACGCGTTGATCCCGGAGGTTCCGCTCGGCGGCATCCAGGAACGACTTCCGACCCTGATCCGCGAGACGAACCTCGACGACTACCGCGGGCACCCCGACTTCGCGAAGCACCGCGTTCACGTCGCCCACCGACTCAGTCTGTGGGAGGAGACCAACCTCGACGGCGCGAAGTTCCGCTGGGCCATGTCGGTGGACCTCAACACCTGCACCGGCTGCGGCGCCTGCGTCACGGCGTGCCAGGCCGAGAACAACATTCCGATCGTGGGCAAGGACCAGATCGCCCGCGGTCGCGAGATGCACTGGATCCGCATCGACCGCTACTTCAAGGGTGACGATCCGGCGGCGCCGGAGGCGGTGTTCGTCCAGCCGGTGACCTGCATGCAGTGCGAGAACGCGCCTTGCGAGCAGGTGTGCCCCGTCGCGGCGACCGTCCACGACAAGGACGGCCTCAACGTGATGGTCTACAACCGCTGCATCGGCACCCGCTACTGCAGCAACAACTGCCCGTACAAGGTCCGGCGGTTCAACTGGTTCGACTACTGGCGAAGGGATCCGATCCGCGAGCAGGAGGGGCTCTTCGCGGTCAAGCCCGACTACTACACCTCGGGCGGCCCGGACGAGTGGCGCCGCATGCAGATGAACCCCGAAGTCACCGTCCGCAACCGCGGCGTGATGGAGAAGTGCTCGTTCTGCGTGCAGCGGATCAACGCCGCGAAGATCGAGTACAAGAACGAATGGGCCAAGGAGGGAGGCACCGCGGAGAGTCCCGACTGGAACATCCCCGACGGCGCCATCCAGACCTCCTGCCAGCAGGCCTGTTCGACCGGAAGCATCGTGTTCGGCGATCTCAACGATCCGAAGAGCGAAGTCTCCCGGCTGCAGAAGAAGCAGGTCTCCTACCAGCTCCTCGAGGAACTCAACACCAAGACGAGGGTCCGCTACCTCGCGAAGGTCTCGAATCCCGGGACCCCGCGAAAGGCCGCCCACGACGATCACCACCACGCGGATGACGGCGGTCACGCCGCCGCGACCACCCTCGCCGAGGAAGTGCGATCATGAGTTCGATCAGATCAGATCAGGTCGGCGGACGCATCGTCGACAACACCGAGGAGGTCCCGGGAACCCGCGCCCCCCTCGTGTTGAACATGGACACGTTCGGCCAGGTGACCAACGCCGTCTCGAAGGTCAGCGAGGCCGGCGGGGCGCCGATCGCCTGGTACATCGGATTCGCGGGGGCGCTCGGGCTGCTCGGCGTGCTCGGCTTCTGCGTGCTCTACCTGATCTTCACGGGCGTCGGCGTCTGGGGGCTCAACACCCCGATCGCCTGGGCGTACGACATCACGAACTTCGTGTTCTGGGTCGGCATCGGCCACGCCGGAACGCTGATCTCCGCGATCCTCTTCCTCTTCCGCCAGAAGTGGCGGACGGGCATCAACCGGTTCGCGGAGGCGATGACGATCTTCGCGGTCATGTGCGCCGGGATCTTCCCCGGCATCCACGTGGGCCGGGTCTGGGTCGTCTACTGGCTCTTCCCGCTGCCGAACCAGATGGAGATGTGGCCGCAGTTCCGCAGCCCGCTGCTCTGGGACGTGTTCGCGGTCAGCACCTACTTCACCGTCTCCCTGCTCTTCTGGTACACGGGCCTGATCCCCGACCTCGCGACCCTTCGCGACCGGGCCAAGGGCCGACTCCAGCAGATCGGCTACGGGCTCTTCGCCCTCGGATGGCGGGGGAGCAACCGTCACTGGCATCGCTACGAGCGGGCGTACCTCCTGCTCGCGGCCCTCTC
>JAACEA010000446.1 GCA_009936695.1 Planctomycetia bacterium | reverse complement strand
TGTTCGCCGAAGACCGATCCGAGGATGGTCGACGCGAATGGTCGGATCGCGAGCCCGAGTCCTGCCCCCGCGACGGCCATCGCAGCGGCGCCGAGCAGGCCGGCCCGTCGAAGCTGGGCGGGATCATCCCGTGCCCAGTCATGGAAGCCGGCCCGCAGCAGGCGTTGGAAGATCGAGATTGGAAGAAGAAGGAGGCCGGTCACGATCGCGAGGCACGCGGCGATACGGCCGGTCTCCGCGGCGCCGAGCAGCGGCATCGCGAGCACCACCGGGAGCTGGATCTCCGCGAATTCAAGCAGGCGGGTCGCCGAGAAGGGCAGGGCGGCGCGGACGAGGCCTGGAATCGCAGTCGCCTGATCCTCGAGATCCGCACGTTGCTTTGCGGCGTGAAGTCGTCGGAGTCCGATCCAGGCCAGCGGCGTCAGGGCGACGAACCACCCGATCGGAACGGCTACCGCCGCAGCACCGGTGACGATCACCAGTCCCACGACGGCGAGTCGAGCGGTCTGGAATCCCGCGGGCCATGCGGCGATTCCGAGGTTTCGGCGTTCCAGCTGGAACGAGATCATGCCTGCGGTGAGTCCCGCCTGCACGACGACGAACGGGATGAACGCGAGCAGCAGGCCGGGGGTCGAGCCCGCTTCGCCGGTCCAACCGGTCCAGGCAATGCCGGCGGCCAGGGCGATGGTGAGTAGGAACCCGGCGGCGACGACGCACCGGCCGAGATCCACCACGGCGAGGTTGCGGAGGGCGACCTCGCCGAGTCCCTGGAAGGCGAAGGTCGCCACGAGGATGGCGATGGCATAGGCGTTCGAGAGCGCGCCGAAGGTCTCGTCGTCGAGGTTCCTCGCCAGCAGGATCTGGGTGAGCAGCGCGAGCCCCGCCGCGGCGACGGCGCCGAGCCAGACGGTCCCGGACTGTCGCCATACGGTCATGCAGAAGAGGGTACCGGTCCCTCGGCGTTCCGGCCCGTTCAGGTGGTGTCCCTGGTTCTCGACGGCTCGGTCGGACCGCGATACCCGGAGACCGTTTCCTGGAGGATCTGGACCACGGTCGACGTGTCGCGTCGATCGATGGCGGCCTCGAGCCGTTGCAGGATCCTGCCGAGATCATCCCAGGGGACGAAGGCCTCCGCGGAGCGCAGGATCTTCGGATGGGCGGTGCCCTCGAGATCACCATCGATCAAGAGCTCTTCGTAGAGCTTCTCCCCGGGCTGGAGCCCGGTGAAGGTGATCTCGATCTGGCCGCCCGGTGTCGCCTCGGATCGGACCGAGGCCCCGGCGAGGTCGATCATGCGGGTCGCGAGATCGAGAATCTTGACGGGCTCGCCCATGTCGAGGACGAAGACGTCTCCACCCTTGGTGAGGGCGCCGGCCTGGATCACGAGATTCGCCGCTTCATCGACCGTCATGAAGTACCGGGTGACTTCGGGATGCGTGACGGTCACCGGGCCGCCCGCCCGGATCTGTTCGGAGAACTTGGGGACCGCGGAACCCGAGGATCCGAGCACATTGCCGAAGCGGACCATGCAGAAACGGGTCTGGTCGTTCTTCGAGGAATGACTCTGGAGACCCTGCAGGATCAACTCGGCGAGACGCTTGCTCGCGCCCATCACCCCGGTCGGACGCACCGCCTTGTCGGTGGAGATCGAGACGAAGTCCTGGACCCCCGAACGAATCGCCGCCTCCGCGAGTCGAAGCGTTCCGATCACGTTGTTCTGCACGCCGACCACGGGATTCCGCTCGACGATCGGGACGTGCTTGTACGCGGCGGCGTGGTAGACCGTCTCGACGTCGTACCGCTCCATCGTCTCCTGCATCAGGAGCCCGTCGCACACCGTTCCAAGGATCGGGACGACCGCGACGCCGAGCGGATTCTTCTCCGCAAGCATCGCATCGATCCGGAAGAGGTTGAATTCACAGTTGTCGACGAGGATGAGTCTTGCGGGGCCGATCTCGATGATCTGTCGGCAGAGTTCCGTTCCGATCGATCCGCCGGCGCCCGTGACCATCACCACGCGTCCACGGATCTTGGCGACGAGTAGTGGCTGGTGTGGTGTGACGGACTCTCGTCCGAGCAGGTCCTGGATGTCGATCGGTCGCAGATCCGTGAACTTCGCGTGTCCCGAGTCGAGTTCCTGCAGATCCGGGACGGTCAGGATCTCGACGCCACGGCCTCGGAGGACGTCGATCACCTTCCGTCGACGTTGTCGGCTGGCGGACGGCAACGCCAGCATCACGGTGTCGATCGGGCGTCGCTCGAGGAGACCGTCGAGATCGTCGGGATGGAAGACCTCGATGCCGCGGACGTCTCGGCCGGTGAGGCGGCGATCATCGTCGACGAAGCACTCGATCAGGACGGCGCTGTCCTCGGCCAGCATCGAGGCGAGCCCAACCCCGGCCTGCCCCGCACCGTAGATGAGCACGTGCCTTCGCGATTCAGGCTCGCCACCGAGCACGAATTCGCGGAACAGCGAGCGTCCGACGAGCCGGACGCCGACGAGACCGAGGACCGACCCCATCCAGAAGGGCAGGAACACCACCCGGGAGATCGCCGGGAGATCGCTTCGAAGGAAACTCGCTGCAAGCAGGATGAGGGTGGTCAGCGTGACCCCCATGCCGCATCGATACGCCGCGTTCGCCCCGACGTAGCGGATGACCTCCCGGTAGAAGCGGAACGGGAGCAGGCACAGGACGCCGACGATCGGCGCCGCGTAGAGACACCATTGCGTCTGGGGCGGAGGCGCCAGCTCGCCGTAGCGAATCACGATCGCCATCCAGAACGCGACGGTGAACACCATCGCATCGACGAGCGTGATCGCGATCTGAGCCTGTCTTCTCGATGTCAAACGCATGATGCTTCTCATGGATTCATTGCTCGACGCGGCTCAGAGGGCGATGAGTCTTCCCTGCTCGATTCGGTAGAGATCACCGGTCAAGGGGCAGGCGGTCTCGCCGTCGCCCTCCAGCGGCAGATCGAGTCGCTCGCCCGCGGCGCTCATCCAGCCGACCTGGCGGGCGGGGACACCGACCATCAGGGCGTGTGCGGGGACATCGCGGTTGATCACCGCACCGGCACCCACGAATGCGTTCTCGCCGACCTCGACCCCGCAGACGATCGTGCAGTTGGCGCCGAGCGTTGCGCCGCGGCGAACGTTCGTATCGCGATATTCGTCCTTTCGCGAGACCGCCGAGCGGGGATTGTAGACGTTGGTGAAGACCATGCTCGGCCCGCAGAAGACGTCGTCTTCCAGCGTCACGTTGTCGTAGACCGAGACGTTGTTCTGGATCTTGACGTTGTCGCCGATCGAGACCTTGTTCCCGACGAAGACGTTCTGCCCGAGCGAGCAGCCCCGGCCGATGACGGCGCCACTGCATACGTGGACGAAGTGCCAGACGCGGCTGCCGGCGCCGATTCGCGCACCGTCGTCGACGATCGCGGTCTCGTGGATCATGGGTTCGTCCGCGGCGGCGGTCATCCGAACTCCTTCCGTTCAATACTCGAGGGGGAGGTTCACCATTCGCCCGTCTCGGGCCGAGAGATAGGCCGCGATGAGCACCTCGAGGCTCTTCAGGCCCTCGCGGCCGTCGGTCTCGGCGGGGCACTTCCCGCGAAGGACGTCGATCACGTTGCGGTAGTACCGAGGGTGACCATACCCGTAGACGGAGGTCGTTTCGTAGTTCGCGTTCCGCACGTCCTCGTCGTAGTCCCGCTCGTCGGCGAAATCCCAAGTCTGGATCTCGTTGACCGCGACGCCTCCGATTCGGACCGTTCCATGCTCGCCGAGGATGGTCAGCGATCCTTCGAGATTCTTCGGATAGGTGAGCATGGTGACCGCGACCGATCCCAGCGCGCCGTTCCGCCAACGGACGTTCATCACGCCGGTGTCCTCGACCTGGATGTCCCTGGCGAGGGTGGCGGTCATCGCGTGGACCTGGTCGATCGGGCCGATGAGCCAGTCGAGCAGGTCCACGTAGTGGCTGGCCTGATTCATGAACGCGCCGCCGTCGAGTTCCCAGGTGCCGCGCCATCGATCGGTGTCGTAGTACGCCTGCGGCCGCGTCCAGAAGACGTTGACGTTGGCCATGTAGATGCGACCGAACCGGCC
>JAACEA010000445.1 GCA_009936695.1 Planctomycetia bacterium | reverse complement strand
GACTCCGAGCGGGAGCGTAGGGCACGTCACATCCGATGCCGGCATTCCGGCGGAAGTTCCGGTCCGGGGGGATCCGGCACGCGAGACGGACGGTGAAGATCGAAGGGGGCGGCGGCGGTGCAGCCGGTCAGCGAATGAAGCGCATTCGCCCGAGATCCGGGACGATGGACAGACCCGTTCCATTGAGTCGGTTCGGCGCCGGGAAGTACACGCACCACGCCTTCCCGACCAGCAGATCGCGATGCACCACGAAGGGCGTGTCGTCACCCGTGGTCGAGACCGCGAGCGGATGCGGCCGTCCCCAGTACCGGGAGTCGCGGCTTGCCCCCGAGTTGTCGCCCAGCATCATGAACTGATTCGGCCCGAGCCGTGCGGGTTCGAGCGGATCCGACCCGTAGAGCGGTCCGTCCATGCGCGGCCCGTTCGCCGCCGCCTGCTGCCGAGTGTCGAGTCGCCCGACCCGGTAGTACAGATCGCGATCGACGTTGACGCCGCGAAGCGAGAACGGCGAACCTTCGAACTTCCACCGGACGCGGGGACGCCGCAGATCGGCCAGGCGCGGATTCGCGCGATAGCGCTCCATGTCGAACTCGAAGGTCGCGTGCTCGAGCCGCGACAACGGGTTCCATTCGTACTCCAGCCGCGCGACCTCCTCGCCGCCGACCCGGATCACCATCGTCTGGTCGACGTGCACGAACTGGACGTCGATCACGCCACCGTGGCCCGGTTCGTAGTCGCCGGTCGCCGACCGGAGCGCCTCGCCATCCGCGTCGAGCATCTCGACCTGGGCCTCGCCCGCCTCGAGCGAGAAGACGAAGCGGTGGTCGCGAGCCTCGAGTTCGAGCGACGTCGTGAACGTCTCGGGGTCGTCGGGTGTGATCGCAGCGGTGAACCGGAGATCCGAGACCGGATGCAGGTCGCGAAGGTTCAGGCGATTGTCGCCGCGACCCAGTGGGTAGCGATAGACGTTGTACGCGTTGAAGTCGTCCAGCGGAAGCTGGTCGTCCGCCCAGTCGAGCCAGGTCGTGTTCTCGAAATCCCATCGCCAGTCGCGGGTGTCCGCGATCTTCCAGGCTTCGCCGGCGGGCTTGAAGGGCGGCCCGTCGAACCGACGCTTGATCCGGGTCTCGACCTCCTGCGGGGAGACCGGCACGAAGTTCGAGTCATAGACCGGCTGCCACACCGACGCCTGCACGTGGTCGGGGCGACGAACGATCCGGAAGTCGGAGAGATCGCCGTCGAGCGGTGCGACGAAGACGTCGCCGTCCACCAGAAGCACCTGTTCGCCGCCACCGCCGACGAGTCGCTTGATGTAGTTCTGGCTGGGGCCGATCGGATCGACCGGATTCTTGAAGACCACCACGTCCCAGCGATCCGGCTCGAAGAACTCGTAGAGGTACTTCAAGACGAGCACCCGGTCGCCCATGCGACCGTTCGCCCGGATCGCGCCGACCGGCGTGGCGCCGATGGGTCGATCCTCGCTGATCATGGGGTCGAACACCGGCACCACGGTCTCCGGAGGAGACCGGCGGAGGCTGGTCTGGTCGAAGGCGTAGTCGTATCCGGTGTCGGGCGAGCGGAACCGGACGTGCTCCCCGAGCAGGGTCGGGGCCATGGATCCGGTGGGGATCACGAAGCCCTCGACCACGAATCCCCGGAATGCCAGCGCGATCGCGAACGCGACCAGCAGGGACTGGAACGTCTCGGGAAGGTCGGTCTGCGGCTTGGAGGAATCGCTCATCGAACTCGTACTGTACCCGCGACCCGCGGCGGCGGCGGCTGCGGGCAACCGGTCGAAAGCCGTGACGAGCCGCCGCGGATCGCTACGATTCCCTTCATGCACGAGCCGCATGCGATGCCGCCGGAATCCGGAATGCCACCGACCTCGCCGCCCCCCCCGGGTGACTCGGACGGGATGCCGCCGGACTCTCCCGAGGATGCGGACGCGAGCCGACGCGACGAGCCGGTTCGCGCCTCGCCGCCGGGACTGCTCCTCGTGGTGAGCGGGCCGTCGGGCGTCGGGAAGACGACGATCGTCCGTCGCATCCTCGAACGGTTCGACGGCGTCTTCAGCGTGTCGGCGACCACCCGCCCCCGCACCGCGGTCGAGACCGACGGCGTCGACTACCACTTCCTCGACGAACCGACCTTCCAGTCGTGGATCGACGCCGACCGATTCCTCGAATACGCGCAGGTCTTCGGCCGCTCGTGGTACGGGACGCCCCGCCTCGAGATCGAATCGAGACTCGCGGAGGGCCGACTGGTCGCGCTGGACATCGACGTCCAGGGCGCGATGCAGATCCGGGAACGCATGCCCGAGGCATACGGGATCTTCGTCCTCCCGCCCGACGATGCGGAACTGCTTCGAAGACTCCGCGCCCGCGGACGAGAGGATGAGGCGACGATCGAGCGTCGGCACGCCGAGGCGACCCGGGAGATGCAGGTCGCGCGGGAATGCGGCGCCTACGACGAATTCGTGGTGAACGACGACCTCGACCGGGTCGTCGGGGAGACGATCAGGCTGGTGGGGCGTCGACTCGGTTCAAGTCGGACCTGAAGAGGCGTCCGCGACCCCGAACCGTCGACCCAGCCCGTCGAGCAGGGCGGCGAAGACCGATTCCTCGTCGAGAGTGCCGTCGACCACGAGGTGTCTTCCGGGATCGCGATCGGCCTGGGCGAGATAGCCCTCGCGAACGCGTCGGTGGAACGCCTCGCCCTTGCGCTCCATTCGATCGAGTTCCATGGGAAGTCGGGCCGCGGCGGTCTTCTCGTCGACATCGAAGATGACCACGAGGTCTGGTTCGCAGCCGCCGGTGGTCACCCGACCGACCGCGAGAATCTCTTCCGGCGCGAGTCCACCCGCGGTTCCCTGATAGGCGAGGGTCGAGGAGATGAACCGGTCCGCGAGGACGAAGCCGCCCGCGGCGAGCGCCGGACGGATCCGTTCAGCCATCAATTGCGATCGACTCGCCATGTAGAGCAGCATTTCGCACCGGAGGTCCATCTCCTCGTACCGCGGATCGAGCAGCACGCCCCGCACCGCTTCGCCGATCGGGGTGCCCCCCGGCTCGCGGACCACCTCGGGGACGGTTCCATGAGACCGGCAGAACGCCGTGAAACGAGCGAGCTGGGTGGATTTTCCGGAGCCATCCGGACCGTCGAAGACGATGAACCGGCCGGCGAGAATCGAACTCCAGTCATGCATCGACGCGACTATGACCCGACGCGACCGGATCGGCAAGTCGTACCCGGCCCCGAACCTCGGATCCGGCGGATCCGGCGGGTTCGAGCGACCACGACTACCATCGCCGCGATGCAGGTGGACGTCCGGAGCCAGCACGGGGATCGCGTCGGCCGGATCGAATTCGACCCGGAGACCCGACCGGTGCGCATTCGCCCGGACGCATCCGAACGGGACGTGTTTCTCGAATGGGACGGCGCGGTCGACGATGCCGGCCAGTTGAGGGCGTGCGTGATCTGCGGCGACAGGCACCTCTACAGGGCCCGCACCCTTCCTCAGGTCACTCCGTTCGTGATTCTCATCGCCCTCGCGGGTGCGACGATCAGTCTGCTTGGATTCGCCAACAGCGCGTGGGTCCTGGGCATGTTGGTGGTCGTGCTCGCGATCGACGTCGGGGTGCTGTTGCTCGCCCGAACCCGGCTGATCTGCTATCGCTGCGGATCGATCTACGATGACCTGCGCGTCGCCGGCTACCACCGGCGGTGGGATCCGACCCTGGCGGAGCGGATCGCCGACGGCCCGATCACCGTCGACCCCGCGGATCGACGGGACCTGGAGGGTGAACCTTGAACGAACTCGGTGAACTGATCATCTGCGGCGCGGGCGGACACGGTGCGGTGGTCGGAGACGCCGCCGTCGCGGCCGGCTACGCACTGGTCGGCGTGATCGACGCGGTACGGCCCGCAGGCGGCGGACGAGCCCCCTTCGGCGGGGTCCCCTGGCTCGGCTCGCCCGAGGATCCGGATCCGTCGCTCGCGGAACTCCTCGATCGTGGCGCGCGGATCCACGCGGCGATCGGCGATGCGGGCATCCGACGTCGCTGGCACGCGGCTCACGTCACGCACGCCGCGACCGTCGTCCATCCCTCCGCGACGATCTCGCCTTCCGCGGAGATCGGCGCGGGGGCGTTCGTCGGCCCACGAGCGGTCGTGAATGCCAGAGCGACGATCGGGGCGGGCGTGATCGTCAACACCGGCGCCATCGTGGAGCATGATGCCCGAGTCGGTGCATTCACCCACCTCGCTCCGGGTGCGATCGCCCTCGGCAACGCGACGATCGGTGAAGCGGTCCTGCTCGGTGCGAATTCGACGGTCCTGCCCACGATCCGGGTCGGCGACCGCGCGATGATCGGTGCGGGAAGCGTGGTGACCCAGGAGATCGATCAGGACGTGCGCGCCTTCGGGAATCCGGCTCGTCCGCGCTGACGCCACCGGAGTCGACGTCACCAGAGCGGCATCGACCACGCCACCAACCGGGAGGCGGGCACGATGATCAGGAGGAGCAAGGCCCAGGTCATCAGATGGAGAATCGCGATCCGGCCGCGGAGACCGAAGACCAGCATGCTGCCCCCCGCCACCAGACCGACCGAAAGCAGGAGGTGGACGATGCCCTGCAGGGTCGAGGACTCGACCGGAATCAGCCGCGCGAGGGAGGCGACCATGACGATGGCGAGCATTCGAGCGAGTCCACCGGGCACCGACCCGACCGATCGCGATTCCATCCAGGCCGCGGTTCGGAGCGCGATCGCGCCGCAACCCACCACCACCGCCGACGCCACCACGAACCGGATCACCGCGGCGAGTCGAATCGCGATTCGAGGCGCATCCAGGGTGAACGCGCCGTCGGAATCCGCATAGCGACCATCGGTCGACGCGAAGAGCGACGACCAGCCGGCAAGGGTCGCGAAGAGCGTAAGCACCACCGCCACGCCCGCGACGATCAGCCAGACGAGATGGTCGGAACCCGCGATCACCCCGACGTCGGACTCCTCGTCGGAATCCACGTCGACGGCCGATCCGCGGGCGGTGGCCGGCGTCGACTTCTCCGACTCCTCGCCCACCTTCCGACCCGTGACGAGATCGTGCCCGCACGCGAGACACACGACCTGATCGGATCCCGGCATCGCCTCCCCGCAAGCGGGGCAGGCGAGTTCGACGCCATCGGCGGACGCGGGCGTCGAATTCGTCGTTCCGGAGCCCTCGCTCCCGCCTTCCACGGGCACGGCCGGCTCAAGGTCGTATTCCCGCTCGTCCTCGCGGGAATCTCCCGGATCAGGGTTCGATCCGCCCGTCGGTTCGCTCG
>JAACEA010000444.1 GCA_009936695.1 Planctomycetia bacterium | reverse complement strand
CTCGCCGAGCCGCCGGGGGCGAATCCCGGACTGCGATCGACGACGGTCTCCGGCGTGCCGGCGGTGGTGGTCTTCGAGGCCGGGGTCGACCCCTATTCCCACATCCGGATCCCGTCACTGCTGACGCTCGTGGATGGAACCCTGCTCGCCTTCGCCGAGGGGCGTGCAGGGGGGGATCATGCGAAGAACGACATCATCCTCAAGCGATCGACCGATGGTGGCGACACCTGGGGACCGCTTCAGGTGCTCGACGATCAGGGGGGTGACTCCCTGAACGATCCGATGGCGGTCGAGATCCGCCGAGGGCCGAACACCGGACGGGTGATCCTCTTCTACATGTCCTTCCCCGAAGGGTGCCACACCAACTGCGTCGAACCGGGCTACGGGCCGCGGAGCTCGCGGAACTGGGTGATGCACTCCGACGATCGCGGGAAGACGTGGTCGAAGCCGCGCGACGTGACCGAGATCGTGCGCCGTCCGACCTCGAGCTTCGCCGGCAGCCCGGGTGTCGGCATCCAACTCACCACGGGCGATCACGCCGGTCGACTGGTGATTCCGTACCGGCAGGGACCGCTCTCCAGGGTTCGGATCTACATGCTGTACTCCGACGACGGCGGTGTGACCTGGACGCGTGGCGAGCTTGTCGGCGACGGCACGGATGGTGGTGGCGGTGACGAGGTCGCGGTGGCGGCGCTCGCCGATGGGACGCTCGTCCTGAATGCTCGTGGACACAACGGGGCGCCGAAGTCTCGCAAGACCGCTCGGTCGACGGACGGCGGCGTGACCTGGACACCGCTTTCGAACGACCCCGCGATTCCTTCACCCCATTGCATGGCGTCGATCATCCCCTTCGCCGTCGATTCGGAGGAGGGCTCACGCACCGGACTCCTCTACGCCGGACCGTGGAGTCCGACCCGCCGGGCGCTGGGGTCGATCTCGGTGAGCGATGCGGCTGGTGAAGCCTGGTCCGGACCGGTCGAAATCGTGCCGGGTGGATTTGCGTACAGCCAGTTGTCGCTGACGAAGCCCGGCGAGATCGGACTTCTCTTCGAGGGGGCCGGCTACGCTCGAATCGGACTGCTGCGACTGGATCTCGACACGATCCTGGAGCAGGCCGACCAGACCGCGAACGCATCAAAGACCCCGTGAAACGATCCTGAACGGAACAGGAACCCTGTTTTCCGACCGAACCCGAGTGATTCCCCGAATTCCCTCGGAATCGCGGAGACTCGACCCGGAGACCGGCCATGGACCCAGTGGTGACGACGCACGACTGCCATGATCTGGATGCGGTCCGGTCGGGGGATCTCGACGCCTTCGGGCGGATCCACGACCGCCATGCCCCCCTGGTGTTTTCGATCTGTCGTCGCCGCGGTGTCGGTGGACCGAGCGGGTCGCCGTCCGACGCCGACGACGCGACCCAGGAGGTCTTCATCCGTGCCTATCGAAAGCTCGACACCCTCGACGACTGCACCCGGCTCCGGGCGTGGCTCTGCGGGATCGCGAAGTTCGTCGTTCGCGAGCGCACCCGCGCCGCGTCCCGGCGGCGTCGCCACGAGGGCGATGCGATGAACGCCGCCATCCGAACCCACGGCGGTGCGGATTCGCTCACGCCGCCCGGGGAGCTTGCCCGTCGCGACCGATTCGCCGCCCTCGAGTCCGCGCTCGACGGACTCGCCGACGACGAGCGCCTCGCGATCCATCTCCACTACCTCGAACACGATCCGGTCACCGCGGCCCGCAACGCCCTCGGGATCTCCCGAAGCGGCTACTACAAGCTGCTCGCCCGCGCCCGGACCCACCTCGCCGAAACACTCCGCGATCACGCGCCGGAGGACCACCGATGAACGACTTCAACAGAATCCACCGATCACCCGACGCCCGCGATGGCGGCGGTGCCGACGACGCCGGCGTCGATCGCCTGCTCCGCGAATGGCACGACGAGAACGCCGCGTCCGCGCGGGCGGGACGCGACCGGATGCTCGAAGCGGTCGCTTCCGAGACCGCCCCGGTCGCCCGCATCGATTCGGCGTCGGAGCGAAGACGTCCGACCGCCGGCCCGAAGCGACGCCGGTCGCCCGGCCGCCCGCTCGGCGGCTCCCACCTCTTCAGTGGAAGCGGTCTCGCGGTGGCGGCCCTGCTCGCGATCGTGGCCTTCCTCGCGATCCTCGCGGTGGAACCCGACCGGAACGCCGCGATGGCCGGCGTCGTGCAGGTTCCGGAAGGTGGACGACTCGAAGCCTTCGCGCCGAACGGCGAACTGATCGGCCCCTGCCCCCTGGAAGGGACCGACGTCGCGGTCGACATCAGCGGACCGATCGTCTCGGTGTCGCTCACCCAGCGATATTCGAACACCTACGACATGCCGATCGAGGCGGTCTACACCTTCCCGATGTCGGACCGAGCGGCGGTGCATCGAATGAAGATGACCATCGTCGATCGGGATGGCGAGGAGCGGATCGTCGAGGGTGAGATCAAGGAACGTGAGCTGGCCCGCATGATCTACGAGCAGGCCAAGGACGCGGGAAACATCGCGAGCCTGCTCGAACAGGAACGACCGAACATCTTCACCCAGTCGGTAGCGAACATCGAGGCGGGCGCGACCGTCACCATCGAGATCGGCTATCTCGAGGTGGTTCGCGCCCGTGACGGCGAATATGCGTTCGAATTCCCGACGGTGGTCGGACCTCGCTACATCCCCGGATCCCCGTCCGCGGTGTCACCCGAGTTGCCGCCCGACGTGATGGTTCGTCGTGGCATCATTCTCCGTGGCCCGTGCGCCGTCGTTCCAAACGGCGACCCGGCGCACTGGAACGAGTTTCTCCAGCGCCCGGGCGGCTTCGATGCCTTGACGTTCGAGACCTGGATGCGACGCAAGGTCGCCGAGGCCCCCGATCGCTTCGATCCCGCGGTCGTCCGGGTCTGGACCGCCGACCGGATCTTCCAGGCCCTGACCACCGGCGTCCGAATCGATCGCCCTGCGGTCGCGGGAACCGGGGCGGCGTCTTCCACCGACGCGATGCCGGTGGCGGTCGATGGGACCGTGATGTACGACGCCCCGCAGGATCAGGGTGAAGGTGCCGTGGACAAGGACCTGTTCTTCGTGCCGGAGTCATTCACCCTCTATGAGAACGGCTTCGGCGAGATCGGCGGGCGGTGGTTCGTGTGGCGGCTTCCCGAGTCGTCGGCGGCGGGCGACGGCTTCGCCGAGAACACCGACCAGGTTCCGGATGCAAGTCGGATCACCCCGATGCCGGTGCGTCCGGACCGACGGGCCGGTCACGACATCTCGATCGACGTCCGCCTCGACACCGGCGGCGTGCCGATCGCCTCGATCGAGGCGCCGTTGCACGAGATCCTCGAGCGGACGGAGGGCGTCGGTCGCGTCGACGTCTCCCTCGCCCGCCGTGACACGATCCCGAATCGCGACTTCGTCCTGCGATGGCGACTTCAGGACGACGCGATCACGGAGAGCATCTTCACCCATGTGGCGACCAACGCGGATGCTCCCCTTGCGGGATCGGACGTCGCCGGCGTCTCGGGCGGATATCTCACGATGGTGCTCGCACCCCCGGCTCGCATCGTCGACGAGGACGTTCGACCGCGGGAGCTCGTCTTCGTGCTCGACACCTCGGGCTCGATGCGGGGTTTCCCGCTCGAGAAGTCGAAGGCCGTGGTCGCGAAGGCGATCGAGGGCATGCGGGCGAACGACACCTTCAATCTGATCACGTTCGCGGGGAAGACCCGGATCCTCTGGCCCGAACCCCGACCGGCGACCGAAGAGAATCGCGAGCTCGCGCGGAACTTCGTGGACGGTCTCGCGGGTGGTGGCGGCACCGAGATGATGCAGGCGATCAATCAGGCGCTCGTCCAGGGCGATGCGAACGCGATGCCGGATGCGGCAGGTCTCGCGAATCTCCCGGCGGACGGGCGGATGGTCTCGGTGGCGGTGCCCTATTCCTCCATCGTGGTGGACGGCGGACGGACCTGGCTCGTGGTCCGGGAGGGTCTTCGTCTCCCGCTGTCGATGTCGGTCTCGCTTCCGACCATGAAGGACCAGGACCCCGACGTCGAACTGCTCGGTCGCTGGCTGACCCTGAACGGGGAACGCCGCTTCGAGATCGCTCAGGCCGGCTTCGTGGAACGAACCATGACGCCCCCGATGCGGATCGTGATGTTCCTGACCGATGGCTACGTGGGGAACGACCGCGGCATCATCCAGGCGGTGCGCGACAACGCTCGGTCCACCCGGGTCTTCGCGCTCGGCGTCGGCAACAGTGTCAATCGATACCTGCTCGATTCGCTCGCCCGCGAAGGTCGTGGCGCCGCGGACTACGTGCTTCTCGCCGACGGCGCGGACGAGATCGTCGAACGTCTCTCGGCGCGGATCGCGACCCCGGTGCTCACCGACATCGAGGTCGCGATCGAAGGCGTCGAGGCCTTCGACATCCTTCCGAAGAATCCTGCCGGCCTCCTCCCGGATCTCTTCGACGCGCAACCGATCCTCGTTCACGCGAGGTACGACGCCCCGGCGAGCGGTGCGATCGAAGGAACCGTGGTGATCACCGGCAACACCGGCGCGGGTCGGTACGAGCGACGGGTTCCGGTCCGATTCGCCGCCGCCGCGCCCGAGCATGCCTCGATCGCGACGTTGTGGGCGCGAGCCAAGGTGGACGAAGTCCTCGCGCCGCATCTCGAAGCGGTGGAACAGGGTGCCACGCCGCCGGCGATCAAGGCGGAGGTCGTCCGACTCGGCGAAGACTACGCGCTGCTCACGCCGTTCACCAGCTTCGTGGCGGTGGAGAAGGCCAGGGTCGTGGTCGGTGGTCGTCGGATGCTGGTCACCGTGCCCATCGAGCTGCCCGAAGGCACCGACTGGGAGGGGTTCTTCGGTCCCGACTGTCCTTCGGTCGTCCGCGAACGCGGGATCGATCTCGGTTTCGTCGATGCTGGTCACTGGGCCCCGGATCGGAACTGGTATGCGGAAGAGGATTCCCGGAACGACCGCGAGGGCACCACCCTGTCGCTGGGTTCGCCGGTGTCCGTGAAGAAGCGCGCCTTCATGCCGCCTCCGCCTTCGTCGTTCGGTGCGGGTCGCAACCAGCCGACGGGCAAGGTGGCGACGAGATCACGCGGGCGTGGCGGATCAAGGGGTGCGCCGGCACCTCCGAACGCACGTCCCACCCGCGGTGGCGGCGGTGGTGGCTTCGCGAGCGGTGCCTCGAGCGATCTCGGTCTCGCTCAAGAGGGTTCGGTGATTCCGCCCGATGCGGTCGCGGGCTCGTTCGAAGCCGCGGGCATGGAGGAGTCCGACGATCAAGACGTCTCCATGGTCGGTTCGGCGGACGCCGTGGTCCAGGCGGTCGAGGAGATCGAGGAGATCGACGAGATCGAAACACCGGATCGGCGGGATGATTTCGAAGGCATCTGGCGAAGACTCGATCGACGTCTTCTGCTCCTCGCCTTCGGGGTCGAACCCGACGAGGTCGCGGGACTCCCCCGGATCGGGGTCGATGGCCGACCCTGGCTCGACGCGGGCACCGTGGAGATCTCGCTGCTGGTCGACGCGCCGATCACCACCCCCCTTCGGGCGTCGCTTGAATCGGTCGGGCTTCGCATCGAGGGAAGCGACCCGCGACGTGGGATCATCGTCGGGCGGATTCCGGTCGATCGACTCCTCGATCTGGCCGCACTGGAATCGGTTCGGCGGGCGACGCCCTCGTCCGGCGCGTGAGGCCGGTCGAAGCCACAGGCTCCTCCATGAGAGACGCCCTTTCCGCTCGTCGAGCAGGAAGGGCGTCTTCATTCGACTTCGGAGGGTCGTGGACTGCGCTCGCGATCAGGAGGCTGGGTTGGAGGCCATCGCGGGTTCGGCTGACGAGGGGTCGATCGCGAACCGGATCCGAGGCTGGCTTCGTGTGATCCCGTTCTCGACGATGGTCGCATCGATCTCGATCATCACCTTCGACCCCGAAAGGCCGGTCTTCACGAGGGCCGAGACGCCGGTGGAGCCATCGTCGACCATCACCTCTCCCGTCTCGCCGGTTCGGACCAGCATGCTGGGCGCCGCGATGATTCGTGACGGATCACCGACTCGAACGAACCGGAGCTCGACGCTCACCACGTCTTCCGCCGTCATGGTGCCACGAGCCGCGAGTCGATACTCGCCGACGTTGATGGAGGCGTCGGAGCGCCAGGGAAGGTCGGCCCCGGGCGGTTGCGACGCCGAGCAACCGGCG
>JAACEA010000443.1 GCA_009936695.1 Planctomycetia bacterium | reverse complement strand
CGGACGGACTGCTGACACGGGGGCGACGGCTCTACGGCCACTGCATGACTTGTCACCAACCCAGCGGCAAGGGGTTGCCACCCGTCTACCCCCCGCTGACGAACAGCAGGTTCGTCACCGGTGATCCGGAGCGACTCGCCCGCATTCTTCTTCATGGATTGCAAGGGCGGATCCGCGTCGATGGTCGGATCTACAACCAGGCGATGCCCGCGGCGCCCTATGGGAGCGACATCGATCTCGCGGCGGTGATGACCTACATCCGACAGGCGTGGGACAACGACGCGGAACCGGTGACTCCGGAATTCGTCGCCAGGGTACGGGCGGACACCGAGGGGCGCGTCCAGCCGTGGACGGCGAAGGAACTCGAACCCTTCGAGTCCGATTCGGATGTCGAAGTGAACGTCAGCGACGCCCGATGACTTCACCGACCGGCATTCCGGGGAGCGGCTGAAGCCGTCCTTCCGGCGTCACTCGGAGTATTCCCGCGGCGTTCAGGTAGTTGAGGATCGCCACCTGCAGATTCCGCTTCGCGGTGTCCCGACGATCCTCCGCATCACGAAGACCGGAGACCGCGGTGGTTCGGTCACGAGCGGTCGCCCGAGCCGGCGCGGCGTCGATCGAAGCGATTCGGTTTCGAGCGATCTCGATGTTCCGCTCTTGAAGGACCAGCGAGAACTGAGCGCGGTCGATCTGTCGGATGGCCTGCCGAACCGCGACCGCGGCGTCGTCGAGTGACTTGCCGTACACCCGTTCATCCTGTGCGAATCGAACCTGGGCCTGCCGCAACGCGACGGACTCATCGACGCGGTCGAGCGGGAGGCTGAGGAAGATGCCGCCGCTCGCTCGAGTGTCACCGAGGTTCAGGTCGATTCCCTGGACCACGCCTTCACCGCCGACGCGGACGTTGCCTCGAAGGTCGAGATCGGGGAGCAGTCCATTCTCGGCGAGGTCGATCTGTCGCCGGGAGTCCTCGAGCTGGTCCCGGTTCGTCTGGAGGTCCAGTCGATACTCGAGGGCGTACTGGACCGCCTGGTCGGCATTGACCTTGGGCGTCGGAAGCTGGAGTTCGACCGGCGTGATGACGATCGATCGTTCCGGGTCCATTCCGATCCGAACCTTGAATCGATCGAGCGAGAGTCGATAGGCCTCCTGCTGACCCGCGAGGTCGTCGAGCGCAAACAGGGTCTCCTGGCGGGCGAGGTCGGCCTGAAAGGGCTCCTGTCTGCCCGCGGCGACGAGTGCCGCCTCACGCTCCTCGATCTGGCGGTTCAAGGCGAGTGCACCCTCCGCATTCGCGATCGCCTGAAGCTGGAGCACCAGATCGAGATAATCGGTGACGATCGAGACGTAGAAGTCGCGTCGGAACGACTCGAACGATCGGGATGCGTAGACCAGATTACGCTGGGCCTGCACCAGATTCTCCCGCGCGGCCATGCCCGCACCACGAAGCAGCGGGATTCTCCCTTCGATCACGACCGCGGCATCCTGTCGTCCTTCATTCGCCGCATCATCGAGGTTGCGGGTCAGTCCGGCGAGGAACTTGGCGGTGACCTCGCCACCGTAGGGAAGTCGTTGGCGGACCCCGAAGTCGTTGGCCACCCGGAGGGCCGTCTCGTATCGGGTGCTGATGCCCTTGCCGGCGTCGATACTCGTCTCGTTGAAGAATCCAGGTTCGAAGAAGTGCTCCTGGACGATGAGCGACAGCGCGGTGAGAAGGTAGGTCTCCTCCGCACCCGTGTATTCGGTGGCATTCGCCTGAGCGAAGGCGATCGCGCCTTCGATGGTCATGGATTCGGCGTCTACAGGCGTCTCGCCGAGTCGTCGGATCCGGGCGATGATCGCCTCGGCCTCGTTCTCGGTCTCGCTTCGGCCGGTGAAATCCAGTTGTTCCGCCGTGGGATCCCGGGTCGACGGATCATTGACCGCGTCCGTGTCCGCGGGGAAGGGGTCGCCTTCAGGGTACGCCTCGACCTCGAGCGCGGGCGGTGGTGTGTCACGGCTCGCGAGGACGGCGTTCCGCGACTCGACGAGGTCGTCGGTCCGGATGTCGACCTGTCGAATCTGCTCGGCACAGCCCGTGAACGCGAGGCCGACGAGGGCCAGGCAACGGAGGGCTGGGGGTGCGATCGACATGGGTGGTTTTCCCGAAGCGGCGAAGGGCGGTGAGCACTGATGAACCGGTGGTCGCCGGTTGGGTTCTCGGGGGAATCGGAATCGGTTTCAAATCCTGATCGATCGACCCGGCCGAGCCCCTTGATTTTCCCGGTTCCAAGGGTCCAGAGAGGGGAAGGTACGCGAATGTCCGATCCTCGGGGGCGGGTCCGACGTACCCCGAGGGTCGGTTCCCGGCTGTTTACGACGGATTCGGGATTGCACCGCCTCCCCGGTCCGGTTCCTTCGAAGAGAGAAACATGCCTCCAATCACTTTCGACGGCCGCAGCTTTCTCGTCTCCGGACGCCGCACGACCTTGTTCGGTGGCGGCTTCGAGTACGTCATGCAGGCGGAGCACGACCGACGAGATCGTCTCGATACCCTGGCCCGGCTCGGGTTCAACACGGTCGTCGCGTCCTGCCCCTGGTTCCTTCACGAGCCGACGCCGGGACGCTTCGACTTCGAGGGTCGACTCGACGTCGGACGCTTCCTTCGGGAGGCTCACGAGTCCGGTCTGCATGCCGTGCTTCGGATCGGACCCGCGATCGGCGCACCGTTCGATGGAAGCGGACTTCCCACCTGGATCGGCGAGCGGCCCGGATGCGAACCCCGCACGGGGGCTCCCGCCTTTCTTGAACTCGTCTCCCGGTGGTACAGCCGGCTCTCGCAGGAGGTCGTGGATCTCCAGGGGGATCGCGATGAGGGTGGTCCCCTGGTCGCGATCCAGGTGGAGCATGGTTGGAACTGCGGCTCCCGGGATTCAGGCGACGCCTACCTCGTCGAGCTGGTCCGTTACGCCCGTGAACGTGGCATCACGGTTCCCATCCTGACCTCCAACGGGTTCTGGCAGGAGACCGAAGGTGCGATCGAGACCTGGTCCGGCTGGGACGATCTCTTCTCGAACATCCGCCAGGTGTCCTCGTTGCAACCGGGTAAACCCAGGATCTGCACGATCGAACGTCCCGCGGCGACGGCGTATCGTCGCCCCGGCCTCGCTCCGACGGAGACGATTCCCGGGGAGCTCGCGGAGCGGACCGTCCGCGCCCTGGCGGCTGGGGCGCAGACCATGATCGCGCACGCCGTCGACGGTGTCCTTCCTGCGGGTGGCGCGGGCCGCGACATCTCCGGGGACATCGCTCCGAACGCCTTTGCGCATCCGCTGGTCGACGCGGTCGGTGATCCCACCGAGATCGGGAGTTCGATGTCGATGATCGCCCGCTTCACGCGTGACTTCGGTGGCGTGCTGGCCGATCTCGATTCCGACGATCAACCGATGGTCGTCGATCCGGATGATCCGGCACCCGGCGTGGTCGCGGTTCCTCGGTCGGGCGGCGCAGGAACGGTGATGTTCTTCTTCCG